>DASTUU010000235.1:0-1013 GCA_035759485.1 Nitrososphaeraceae archaeon | reverse complement strand
GTTGTAATATTTTACTATTATATTCTTAACATTGTTGTACCGGTTTGTTACAAATTTAGTTAAGGCAAACACCTTGCCGTGGTTTAAATTGCCTAGTGGCTCTATATACTCTATTACGTCAATAAAAGTTGAAAGAGCACTAAACGATAAGAAAACGATAACGACAACAAACTCAGTTACTTGTTCTGTCTGTCGTAACAATTACACAGATATCATTACAGATTCTGAATCTGGTGAGGTTTTTTGTGGTGATTGTGGAATGGTGATTAGTGAAAAGTCTGAAGACATTATTAATCCTGAATGGCGTGCATTTACAGCCGAAGAACTGAACGAAAGAGCAAGAACAGGAGCACCATCTTCCCTAGCTAGACATGATAGAGGTCTTGCTACAATAATATCAAAAACGGGCAGAGATGCAAGTGGACAGAAATTAGATACTGTAATACAATCGACATATAAGAGATTAAGAACATGGGATTATAGAATAAATCATTATGGCTCACTAGATAGAAATCTATTTCAGGCTTTCTCTCAACTTTATGCATTAAAGGATAAGCTTGGTCTATCAGATACAATAATTGAGAAAACAGCATATATTTATAGGAAGGCAGAAGAAGGAGGATTGGTTCGTGGTAGAAGTATTTCAGGAATGGTCACTGCTGCAATATATATAGCATGCAGAGAGATTGGAACACCTAGAACTCTCAGAGAAATAGCTGCAATTAGTAATGTAAAACGCAAGAATATAGCTCGATGTTGCAGACTGCTGATAAGCGAGCTTGACCTCAAAGTGCCGATGGTCGACTCCATGAAATGTATTGTCAAAATTGCAAATAATGCCAATCTATCGGAGAAGGTAACACGTCAAGCCATGAATATGATGACAGAAATAATTGAAAGTAAAATATCTGCTGGAAAGAATCCTATGAGTTTTGCAGCAACCGTACTTTATCTGTCATCTTTGAGGGCTGGCGGGAATATAACGCAGCTTGATATAGCAAACGCTGCAGGAG
>DASTUU010000234.1:0-23981 GCA_035759485.1 Nitrososphaeraceae archaeon | reverse complement strand
TATTCGTCCTTTTTCACACTAAATCGAGGAGTTATAACTCCACACTTGTTAATCTTCGCTAATAACTGTATACGAAACTTGCCTGCTCGTGCATCGTCGATTTGCTCAAATTCTCCTATGTATCGGTACTTCTGCATAGTGCGCAGTACATCGCTTGCAAATCTGGAAGCCGGAATTACAATACATTCTTTTTTTCTTCGCGTCTCGTTGTTATACACAGTTGTAAATAAGTTGGACAATACATTTAACGCGGGCATTTGAGTATTAACAGACCACCTTACTGATATTTGATAAAGCCCAGGCTCGAAGCCACTTCTCTAAAACATTGTCTGCAAAGCATCAGGTCATATTTCTGTATTAGCGCAGTATATTGACCACATCTTCTACACCACCTAGTCCCTTTTCCGTGTGATACTTGTTTTCTACCTGTTATACTGTATTCTCTGGGTTTAGGCATTAAACTATTTCAACTCCGAAGGTTTGCGTCAAGAAACTTATTGCATCTTCTCTTGTTATCCTATGGCTTTTTCCAATGTTAGATTTATTTCTTTTCCTAGAAACTCTATATCCTGGTCTGGCTAATGCCAAACACACATCCATACCAAAGATTCCAATTTCGGGATCGTATTTAGTACCCGGAATGTCTATGTGTTCATGAATGCCTATTGATAGATTACCGAAATTATCAAACGAAGAAGCTTTTATAGTATTGCCCTTGGCCGCGAGGGCTCTCTTCAAAAAATCGGCTGCTTTCTCTCTTCTCAATGTGACCATGGCCCCAATAGGTTCACCCTTGTGTATTCCAAAGTCCCTAATTGTATTCTTAGCTCCACAAACCTTAGGCTGCTGTCCTGTCAGGCTGTTCAATGCTCTTTTTGCCTTCTCAACGGGCTCACCCGATCGTCCAACTCCTATATTTATTACGACCTTGCCTATTGCTATTTTCTTCATCGGAGAGAGTTTTGTCCCCAGACTCACTCTAGCTCACCTTAATTGCGGGAAATTCTGATCCTACTGCAATTACAATGTCCGCGGGTAACTCTACTAATCTGCCCTCAAGGGATAACAGAACTCGTTTAGGAAGAGAAAATACGCCATCCCGGATATCTTCGACCTTGCCGATAAACCCCGCATTTTCACCTCTAGTTATTAGTGCAGAACAACCTTTTTCAAATTTGATGTGAGTCGTGACTTTTAGGTCGGGAAGACTGACAACACAACTGTCTCCCACATTCATTGGTTCACGGGTTATGATACTCTTACCGTCATGAAAGCCATATTGTAATTTGCCTCCTTTGTTCATCATTTTGTTCTTAATCTTAACGATTTTCGACATTTTTTCTTCGCCGGAAATGCCAACTGGTTTTAGGACGTCGGCGTCTTTTGCAATGAACCGAAATGCTTCTCCAGTGGGAACAAATTCCAGTACGTCCATTAAACCTATTCCAAAATTGACGTCTGAGCGTATCTTCCCGTCAACCTTTACTTTCTTGCCAGTCGCAATTTTCTTAGCTTCTTGCATTGTGCTGCAAACCCTAAGAATGTCTCTTAGTACAACCCCTAATGGATAGGCAGTGCTCCCAGAATGGGGGCCAGGATGCACCCTAAGAACAAATCTGCTATGCTTTCTTTCAATTCTCCAAAAGCCTGGGGCCATCTGCCTCTTTAGTCCTGTATATCCACCTTTCTTTGCCATTATCTTGCTTTCTCCTTAGTCATTCGCTTTTTTTTCGTTTTCCTTCTAGCTCTCCGAGGCGTCTTAGTTTTTTCTTTGGATGACCGCTCTTCCAATCTTTCTCGTCTATATTTGTCATCCAAATTCATATTGGTTATCATAACATTGGAAGAGTGAATCCTGACCTTCACGTTTCCTCCACGGACTTTTTCTCTTTGGATGCCTTCAATTGCCAAACCTCCAGTCATAGTGTCCACAGATTCAACCTTCCCTTCAATTCCATTATATTCTCCTCTCATCACTCTAACCGTGTCACCTTTTACAATGCGGCATGATCTAAGACGGTATTGCTGACGCAAGTTGTCTACAACGTGAGCCGCTATTGAGCGACCGCGCATGTGTTTTGATATATGAATCAATTTAGGGTTTATTCTTGACATACCTAAAAACCTATATTATCATCGATGCCAGATTTGCTATTCTCGGCCATTTTTCTGCTGCTTCTGCCGCAACGGGGCCTTTTATGTCCGTTCCCTTGATTTCTCCCTCAGGGGTGACTAAGACAGCTGCATTGTCTTCAAATATAACGCGCAGCCCACTCAACCTTCTAAGAGGATATTTCTGCCTTATTATTACTGCTCCAAAGATCTGTTTTCTAAGATCAGCTTTGCCTTTTTTAACGGTAACTGTTACAAAATCCCCAACCGCAGCTGACGGCATTCTTGAATGCCTCCCTTTAAATCGGTTAACCATAGCTATTTTTAGTATCTTGGCACCTGTATTGTCTGCACAAACTAGAGAAGCGGTAACTGGAAGGGCCCTAGTTATGTACGGGCGAAATTCTTCTACTCCCTTTGCAGAAACGGCTCTTGTTTTAGCTGCCATCGACTTTTCCTGCCTCGATGACGGTAAATGAGACGGTCTTTGAAAGTGGTCTGCACTCTGCTATTTTTACCCGCTGTCCCTCCGTAGCAGATAAACATGCAGGCATATAAGCATGCACCTTAGAGCGGCTTCTCTCCAATCTCTTATATTTAGCGACAAGGTGTGGATATTCCATTGCAACTACTACCATTTTATTAGATTTTGAACTTATAACTATACCATTAAAGGACTTTCCTCTAACAGGAAGAGATCCATGAAAAACACAAACGGGATCATTACAAGTCTTTCGAGGCGGAGTAACTGATATTCCGATATTTCTAACCATATTAATCGTCTTAGCAGTTTCTTGTGATTCGATCCTCGGGCCTTCCTATCAGCGACGCACCACTTATAAAACAAACTCCAGAGTCAATTGCAAATCCGATCTTAGTCGCATTCTTCTTTGTTATCATTTTCGTTCCTCGTGGAGTCCTTATCAAAAACGTGTTTTTTGTTTCATTAATAATGTTTCCTGAAACATCTGTGAGCGTCACCGAAGTATCGTCTAGGATATGAATATTTAATCCAATGAGCTCATGACATAACAGTGTGTCTGCCTTTATCATGGCCTTTTACCCTCTCTTTCATTAAGAATCGTTAATATTCTTGCGATGTCTCGTCTTATCCATCTAATACTGCCAGTCTCCTTTTTTAAGGTACCCTTTGCCCGTTCGGATTTTAATTTCAGCAGTTCAGCCTTAAGCTCGGATAGTTTCTCCGTCAGATCGGTTTGATTCATCTCCTGTAGAACTCTCAACTTGACCCTACCCATTTGTACTTCCCTCCGCAGCCAAGGCTCTCTCTTGTCTTTCTTCACTAGAAGACGAAATCCTGTTTGTTGATGATATTTCACTGTCAGCTACAACGTTGACTTCGGGCTTGGCGGGTAATTCTCCCTTACTGACTTGATTATCTACAAGCTCAAACTCCTCTAGAAGCTCATCTCTTTTAGCTATACGCAACTGAACGCCCATTAAACCCATCTTGGTCAATACGTGTGTTATGGCTGTGTCTACTACACGAGAAGCTACATCTCCACTCTTTGGAATTATACCTGCAGAATGTTTTTCAAAGTGAGCTCGTTCACTACGTAACTTCCCTGATATGGAAACCTCTACTCCTAAAGCTCCAGCGCTCATAACGGTATTGATAGTCCAAAGAGCCGCTCGTCTAAAAGCCGTCCCCCTCTCAATCAGCTGTGCTATTCTATTGCACATTATTTTGGGATTGAGTTCCGGTATGGCAACCTCCATAACTGAAATTTGAGGACTACTGAGGCCAAATTTTTGCTCAAGCTTGCTGGTAAGATCCTTAATCCCTGTTCCCTTCCGACCAATAACTAAGCCTGGTCGAGTGACATATAGGGTGATCCTAGTTCCTATCGGAGTCTTTTGCACATCCACATATCCATACCCTGCGTCCTTCAATGTTTGTGAAAGGAATTCGTCCAGCTCCATATTTCTGTAATTGCTTTTAATAACATTTTTTACTGCACTCATTACCTTACCTCCTGGGCAACTAATTCGATGTGCACTAATGTATCTATTTTTGGGGTAGACCTCCCCATAGCTCTGGGCATAAATCTCTCTAACTTTCTTGCCTTGTGAACTACAGCACTAATTATTTTAAGCCTGTCTAGATCCATGCCTTTGTATTCGGCATTAGATTCCAAATTGTCAAGAAGTCTTAGAAATTCTTTCGTAGCTTTTTCTGGGAACCTGCCCGCAAAAAAACCGTCTCGAATGTTGGATCTATGGCCAACTTCGTTATTGTATCTTCTATAAGGCACAGCTACTTCTTTTGATAGAACTCTCTCAAGGAACTCTCTTGATTTCTCCAGAGACATTCCCTGGATTGCAATTGCGATTTCTCTTGAATGTTTATGAGAAATATCTTTATCCCTTATTCTCGCCCTCACATGTCTCAGTTTGTCAAATTCTTTAAATGCATACGAGGACTTTCCCATAAAATGCTCACTTCAGAGGAACATACAAACTGGATCGAGAAGAACCTACACCAGGGGCGCCATGCTGGACTCTCTTATTCGTGATGGCATATTCACCTAGATAATGTCCAATCATTTCTGGTCTTATGGAAATAGCAGAAAACTCCTTACCATTATGAACATTTATAGTAAGGCCAATCATATCGGGAAGAATTATCATATCTCGCACATGAGTTTTCAAAGGCCCTTGCAATTTGCCTTCCCTGGCCATTTTAATCTCTTCACGCAGCTTTCTCTTCTCGTCGTTCATATACTTGTTTACTCGCTTGTCAAGTGATCTACGTTGTCGCGAATTGAGAATAGGTAATATGGATTCTATAGACGAAGATTGTAATTGTGACAAGGAATAACCTTTGAATTTGAATTCACGGACCAATCAGAATCAGTTATCTCCAGTTACTGTACTCCTTTTAAACCTAACTAAGAACATGAGATATTAAACCAGCCCCAACCGGGTAGCAAGCTCTCTTGCTCCGCCTTCAGTCTTAAACTTTACGATCGCTTTCTTTCCTTGGATCGTCTTAGCGGTGTTTGCCTCAATTGCATCGGCTTCGTAGACTAATTTTAAGGATTCAATTATTTCTCTTTTGCTAGATTTTTCGGATACAATAAAGGTTAGTTTATTCTCTTTCTCGATGGCGTTAAATGTTTTCTCTGTCACATATGGTTGGACAAAAGTGCTATTTGCCTTCTCTATTGATACAGTATTCCCTTTCTTTCTCTTCACTTTCATATTTTGTTTTCACTTTGAGGATTACTCTGAGGTATAGGTCTTTCTAGATAGTCTAACGAGCCACGCGAAAAGATGGTCAGTCGTATTGGTTTTGAGCCAGGAAGCAAATCCAATACGCTTAGGGATTCAATGCTCTTGACATCGACGCCAGGTATAGAATTGGATAGCTTAAGAATACCTGATCCTTTCCTAACAACGATCAATGCGCACGTTCCAGCACGTCTTGTTCCCTTCCCTTTAGATGCCGCTCCCCTCTTTCTTGGCCGACATGCTCTTGAGAGATCATCAGCTAGTCCAAAAGCTAGTAGAACTTTTAGAAGATCGCGTGCTTTAGTAATCGACTCTAGATTATTAGAGGACACAATAGGAAAATCCGGAATTCCCTCAACACGATGGCCTCTCCCTATGATAAGATCCTTTTGGGCAGTAGCTGCTATAGCTGAAAAGAGGCCAAGACGTCGTTCCTTCTTGTTTATCTTTTTATGGATTACCTTCCATGATTCAGGTGGATGCGCCGCTCTGCCTGCTCTAACGCCTGCGACACCGGCCGCTTGTCCAGCCCTACTGAATCCCTGGCCACGAATCCTGGCGAGCCTCGCAATTCCAAGGCCAGTATTCCGAGATTCAGCGCTTACCAATTCACCTGCGGCCGGATAGCGACCCTGTCGCTGGAACCTGTGCGATAGCAAGTTAACATAAACCCGATGAATGACTTCGGGTCTAAAAGGAGTTTGAAAAACCTGAGGCAATGGCATAGTGCTCTCAGTTGACCCGTCTAAGGACCTGACTACCAGCTCAGATTTCATCTTACCATTACCTCAACCACTTTTGGCTCAATTATTTTTCTGTTAGTATTCCTAATAGGTTGACGCAGTTTTACAAGCCTTTTGGGAACTCCGGGTACTGAACCACGCAATACTATATAGTCCGCTTTTATAAGACCGAAATGCTTGAACCCGCCACTTGGATTAATAGATATTTGGTTATCTTTGCCAGCAGATGACATTAACAGTATTCTCTTATTGTATTCAGTTCTCTGATGGAACCCTCTTTGACCTTGTCTGGCAACCGTATACATCACTACTGCAGGAGAAATTGGTCCCAATGTTCCAACTGCTCTAACACTCTTCCTAGATTTATGTTGCTTTCGCTTAACTCCAAATCTAGTTATAGGTCCTTCCACTCCTTTTCCTCTTGTTATCCCAAGAACGTCCACATACTGCCCCGGCTGAAAAACATCTCGTACACGAATTTCTTTCCCCAGTAAACCTTTGATATATTCGAATTTATTCTCATTGTCGCTGCCGGAAACAGCTATCTCAAAGACAAACGGTTTTTTTGGAGACAAGTTCACCTCTTTAGGAAAAACAGCAGCCGTTGCCACCACAGTATCTATAGAAGGCAAGCTTTCCTTAGCCTTAACGAAGAGCTCTTCGTTATATTTCATGTCTGCCTTACGCACGAGCTCTTTGGGCGCATCCCTAGAATACACATCAAAAGTCGCCTGTTTACCATTGACACCCTGTTTATATCCGCGCATACCTATTATCCGTATCGGCGGGGTAGCAATAACCGTTGAAGGATTCAAGAAATGCTTACCAAAATTGGGAGTCTTTTCCCGGTCATCGACTGTCAAGATATTAATTCCACCAGCCTTAAAACCAGCAAATCCCATAAGAGCAGGTTTATCTTGGTCTAAACTGGGCCAAGTCCTAATTCTCGCTTCTAGACTTTTTGCTCGAGATCTCGGCCTAAATGCTAAGCTTCCACGGCGAGGTGCACTATATTTTCGGTGGCCCATCGATAATGAACGTTGTCGATTCCCCGTTAATAAATTTATAACCCGTCGCGTGTCAAAAAAATCCCTACAATGCTACCATTTGTAACATACGTGATCGGGAGAAAGCTAGACGAAGATTTGACTCCTGTCCTGGGAATCAAGAAAACAGTTGATGATAGCGAGTGACCCGAAAAAGGCTTCTTCTAATCTCACGGTTTGCGTTCCTTGATTGGGGAACATGTTGACAATAAATTGATATGAACTTGTATCATGCCCCTCACTGCATAGGATTTGATGGACACTTTTTCTGGGGGATCCAAAAACCAACAAGATCCCTTTTTTAAACGCTAATTCATTTGAAAGGTGGGACTTGAAATTCTTCAGCGATTTACCTTGTCTTGATGTGATGATTACTATGCTATCTCTTACCTCATCGAGTAACGTTTTCAAGGATCCTGCTTCATGGACTTGAAACCCCCAATACGAAGTAATGTCTTGTTGATCTATTTTCTCTGCACGAAGATTGGAAAAAGGAGACTTAAGCTGTACATTTAGTTTTACTCCAACAGGGGCCTTTGCCTCTAATGGCACAAGTGGACCTAGGCCTACATCGACAAAGAGCTTTTCCTTGACCTTAACCACGACCCCAACTCTTATTTCCCCCTCTTTCGCAGACTTTATGTCATGCCACTCTTTGTGGTGTGGAGCTTTTATCGGCGGAAGTAGTCCAGCATATCTCAATTCTTGCATATGTGGGAATAGAGTCTTTCTTAGATATTGTGGAGTGTCTAAATAGGTTAAAATTAGTTTGATCAACCGGCGGTCCACTTTTTTAGCTTGCGTGTCCGTGTCATCATATAGGTATATGGTTTTTACTCGGAATATAGATGATGCTCTCGCTATTTTGCCTATTTTCAGAGTTTTGTCTCGAAGTGTCTGTTCGTCAGACAAACAGGAGTCAGGTATTGCCACTGAGATATCAGTGGGCATTATTCCTGCAACAAATTTTGAACCATCCTTTCTAAGTTGTTATTTGCTCCAAATACCTTGTATCTCAATATTCCTTTCTTGTCTATAATTATTGTGGAGGGTGTTCCCCTCAAAGAGTACTCCTCAAATGTCTTAGCAGTATATTTCTTCGAGTTGAGGTACTGCCTGACGCGATTGAAAATTAGCGATTTGTCTCTTTCACTGTAAGAACGATGGCCCTCTATGTTAGCTTCGATAAAGTCTTTTATTTTACTTTCGGTTACGGG
Organism: Nitrososphaeraceae archaeon; assembly: GCA_035759485.1. Taxonomy (GTDB): domain Archaea; phylum Thermoproteota; class Nitrososphaeria; order Nitrososphaerales; family Nitrososphaeraceae; genus TH5893. Next base: position 15,608 of record DASTUU010000234.1, on the reverse strand, counting down.
ATAAGATTCTCTCACAATCATGTCCATCGCGACTGGAAATGGGATTGTATAAGGCAGCTTATTCCCAGGACGCAGCTGACCGTACTTCCTCAAGGCCCTCAAGGTCTCACCTATTACCTCACCTGTCGACACCAACATTTTCAAATTGGAAAGGGTGTTTTTGTCATAATCTTCAAATGCTGTAGCCAACCCAAAAACTTTAATTGCTTCTTCCCGATAGCGAGTAAATATACTGATGACCTCTGGGAGACCGTAGATAAAGCATCCTGGACAATTTACTTGGAAAACCTCAACTAGAACAATATTCCCTTTTTCTTGACTAATGTCAATGGGCCTGCCTTGAACCCACTCAGATGTATTGATCTTGGGTGCGAGAGCCCCTATCTGAACCGACATATATTTTGTTGAAGTGATACCATCATTTATAATAAACTTTTAAGACTCTATTTCTTTGGGCTCTTATCTTTTGCTATACTTGCATATCTTTCAATGTCATTATCATCTATCTTTTTCATTGTCTTTGTTTCATTATCTATAACAGCCATCTTTACGTGTCTAGTTCCAGTTTTTTCTTCGCTGACTAGGTATATAGACTCCATCGCCAAAGCGCCGGCATCATCCATCGATATTTCCATTTGGTACTGTTTTTCCAAAAATTCCGTAACTTGGTCGCTGCCTGCTCCTATCGCCACAGCGTCATATCCTATATATGTTCCGCTAGGATCAGTCAAGTATAATGATGCCCCATTTTTATCGACACCAGCTAGAATTAAGGCTACCCCAAATGGCCTCACTCCAGCGTACTGAGTGAACTGCTGTGCCATATCAGCTAAATTCTTGGCTACGCCTTCGACGTCAACAGGCTCGTCATAAATAAGGCGGTTACTCTGGGCGAAAAATCTAGCGTGATCAACTTGCGTTCGAGCATCAGGAATATATCCGGCTGCCGCAACACCAATATGATCGTCCACTTGAAATATTTTTTGTGTCACATTCGAAATTTGCAACTTGCGGGCCTTTTCTTCAACTGCCAGAATAACACCATCTTTGCTCTTTAGTCCTATTGCTAACGTTCCTCTTCTAACAGTCTCTATTGCATATTCAACTTGGTAAAGCCTGCCATCAGGCGAGAAGACTGTAATTGCTCTATCATATCCTGCTGCTGCTGGTAACAATTCATTTTTTACTACTTTGTATTCTGCAATTTAAATTTACCTTAATCGTGAAATCCGCTAGATTTAATTTGGACCGATTATGAATTTAGGTCTTGGTTCAGGACGATGTCATTTTCCATGGTCATCCCAATGTACTTTGCTTCCACAAGAAAAGTATTGAGGTAACACGTGATCCGGAACTGTCGCGCAGAGGCGATTGTATTATTGGTGTTAGGTCAAATAAAGGATGTAGCCATTTAGATCACAGATTGCGTTATGCTATAGGAAGGGACGACGCTGAGATAAGGATAGAGATAATCGTGGCCGATCTTTCTTTTAAGGTAACGGGACGCGGGAGCTATAACTTGTCAGCATTAGATAAAAGAGACATAGTAATACGCAAATCTGGATTCTGCTGCCCACGGACCCTATCGGTGCTGTGTGACAAGGCAGCATCAGATGTCCCAAGTAATATGGTCAAAAAGCTCCAGGATCCCGAGACAGAAGGATTACTCAGAATAACAGTGGAATAGAGTCAGGAGCACAGAATAGAATTTTTCCTATTAAATAAAAGTGAGGCAGCTTCGTTGTCATGTCTGTACGTGTCTGAATTAAGCCAATAAACTCTGAAGTTAAGACTAGGTTTTAGATCTGAATTTAGTATGGGAGATTTGCTCGTAAGCATAAATGTATCTACGCGACAGTCGACTAACTATTTCGGGGGGGACGCTAGGAGCTGGAGGTTTCAGACCTTTTCTTGATTGCTCGTCGATAATCTCCTTAAATCCGGTGCTTATTAGCCAATCCCTAAGTATTTGTTTGTCATAACTTTCTTGTACCTTCCCTGGCATGTGGTCTGATTTCCGCCATAATCTAAACTCATCGGGACCGAGAGAATCCGCCAATAGTAGTAGATTGCGAGATGTATCATGTCCAAATTCAAATTTTGTGTCAGCAACTATGAATCCGGCGTTTCCAGCTATGGTGCTCATTTGTCTATAAAGGCTAATTGATTTTTTTTTGATGTAGGTCAGCTCTTCTCTCGACAATATTTCTGCTCTTGTTATTTGGTCTTCAGTAATAGGGATATCATGTGTATCCGATTTTGTGGTCGGATCGAAGATGGGTTCTGGAAGTCTTGATGCAAGCATTGGTTTCGATTTTCCCAGCCTTGGGTATATAGCTTGGATCTTAGTATATCGTTCAACGAGGCTTCCATAAAAGTAGCCCCTGACGACAAATTCAAGTGGTATCATCTTAAGCTTCCTTACTATCATCTTGTCTAAGTCTCGAGTGGCTAACATATGGTTTTCAACGTCTAGATTATCAAACCAAAATTCCGCGAATTGACATAGGACTTCTCCTTTCTTCGGGACAAGAGCAGGCATTTCAACATCAAACGCTGAAATTCTGTCAGAAAAGTGGAAAAGGTAGGTATTCTCGTCTATCTCATAAACGTCTTTGACTTTACCTTTGTGAACGAGTTTCAAACAGATTTCCCCCCTGCACGGAAAATCCATGATAACATATCCTTTATATGGTCTACGCTTACTCAAATAAATCTTGATTGCGGGATTAGTCTTCGCTACTAGTGCAACCTAGATTTCGCAAAAATGGGGTAAGTCAATAATTAATAAGAAATCAGGGTAGGGACTTATAATTATGATTGATACAATTATGATTTATGGGGATCATAAGCCATTCTGTAGGTCATGGCGGGATTCGAACCCACGACCTAAGGTTTACAAAACCTTCGCTCTAACCAGGCTGAGCTACATGACCGATGGATGTAACTTTAGTTAGTCGTAGATTTCTTTTCTTTCGTAATTAATACCTTAGGAGGTTTGAAGGATCCACTCTACAATTTAAATGCAACAATATATACTTCGAGTTGTGATAAAGAAGGCACTTGGTTCGAAAAAATTTCTGATAGCTGTAAATATTGAAAACAAGGCGTACTTGGACGACCCCGAAGGCGATACTATCTTGAGGGATCTCATAGTGAAAGGCGGTTACTCTAACATTGAATCGGTTCGCTCAGCGAAGACGTTAAAGATAGTGGTTAAATCCTCATCGGAAAAAGAAGCGCTTAAAACCGTGGAAAACTTGTGTACCGACTTGAGAATATATAACCCAGTGCTAAGTGATTGCACGATCGTGTCTGCCGGAATAACTACTTAAAAAGTCACCATCTCAGCTACCTCTCTAATAAGTGCTTACGGAAGGATCGCTAAAATCCTTAGCACATATCGTCAGCAGTGCCATCAAAGGCAGCTATCATCGACGCTGTCTTTCAGTTTACCGTTTGTTAATGTCCCTTGCAAAAGTAGTTCTGTTCTAAGATGCCTTGCAAGATCTGTCACCGTAATAATACCGACAGCTTTTCCTTCCGATAGGATCGGGAGCCTGCGTATATTGTGATTTAGCATTCTTTGAATGGCAACGTCTATAGGCGTTTCCGGGTCAGCAGACGTTCGAATCCTTGACATTATTTCTCCAGCTTTGACTTTAGAAATTTCCAACTCCTTGGCACAGATTTTTTTTACGAAATCACGCTCAGTGATTATTCCGATGGGTTGCTCTTTCTCGAGAACGATAACAGAACTAATACGCTTATCTGCCATTACGCGAGCGGCTTCGGTGGCTCCTTGATTAAGATTAACTGTGATTACATTCTTTGTCATAATATCCCGAACTAATTTAGCCATTGCTAATTCATCACTTGAGTCAGCATAAAAATCTTGTAAGTTATCGGGGGGATTATTTTCGAGTTCATGTGATCCATTTAGAAAGACTCAGGTTTATTATTATAATAGAACGGTTATAGTTAGTAGCATGCTCAAAGTAGCAATTGTAGCCTTTCCAGGAAGCAATTGTGAAAGAGATGTACAAACTGTTCTGAGTCGAGTTTATAAATTCCAATCTGAGTTGGTATGGCATACCAAGCCGAGACTAGGGAACTATGATGCTGTTGTCCTACCCGGAGGTTTTTCATATGGCGATCGACTTAGAGCGGGCGCAATAGCCGCTAAAAGTCCAGTTATGAAAGAATTGAAAAGGCTGGCGGACAAAAATGTTCCAGTTCTTGGCGTGTGCAATGGATTTCAAATTTTGGTGGAAGCCGGGCTCCTTCCAGGCGCACTAGCAATGAATAGTTCGTTAAGGTTTGTCTGTAAATGGACAGCTGTAAAAGTTATTAATAATAAAACCCCGTTCACTCTTGGATATAGCGAGGGTCATACATTTAGCATACCGATTGCACATGGACAAGGGCGTTATATCGTTGACAGCAAGACGCTAGACACGATGAAAAGAAAGGACCAGATTGTTTTGGCATATTCAGGTGATAATCCTAATGGTTCTATTGAATCGATCGCAGGGGTATGCAATGAACAGGGGAATGTCGTAGGAGTAATGCCTCATCCGGAGAGAGGGAGCGAATCAATATTAACACCCCTTGGGCTCAATAATTCCTTTGGAATATTTAATTCTCTTAAAAATTATTGTACCAGAACCCATTCATAAGAATGACTTCCCTAACTTCCGAAGAATTCCGGTACCTAAGAGAAAAATTAAGACGCGAACCTAATGACTTAGAGTTGCGTGTGATCGAAGCCGAGTGGTCGGAACATTGTTCATACAAGTCCTCTAGGAAATTAATAAAGCAGTTACCAAACAAAGGAAAACATGTTTTACTCGGACCCGGTTCCGATGCGGCTGCTCTCGACGTAGGCGACGGTTATGCTATTACTGTGCATATAGAAAGCCACAATCATCCATCGGTTGTAGAACCTTATGGTGGAGCTGCAACTGGAGTGGGAGGAGTGATACGCGATATTATGTCTATGGGAACTAGACCAATTGCACTGCTTAATGCTCTTAGATTCGGTGATATAGACAAAAATTCAAAAAGCTATTCGAGAACCAAGTGGCTTTTTAGAAATGTCGTAAGGGGTATAGCAGATTATGGGAATTGTATAGGTGTCCCGACAGTAACTGGAGAGGTTGAGTTCGATGCCTCTTTTGGTGAATATTGTTTGGTTGACGTGGCATCGATTGGATTAGGCAGAACTAACCGTATACTTAGAAATTGTGCTTCGAGCGGTGACTATATAATTCTCGCAGGGGGGGCAACAGGACGTGAAGGCATGGGAGGTGCTACCTTCGCGTCAAAAGATATGCTTGAAGAGAACCGGTCCGCCGTCCAGGTCCCCGATCCTTTTGAGGAAAAGCTATTAATCGAAGCTACAATAGAGGCCGCAGGGCAGCATTATATCAAAGCTCTGAAGGATCTTGGAGGGGGAGGGCTTTCATGTTGCCTTTCCGAATTATCAGACACTCTAGGCGTGGGCTTTGATGTTGAACTGAGTAAAGTACATTCCAAGGAAAATAATCTTGGTCCGTCGGATCTTATGGTGTCGGAATCACAGGAGAGAATGTTATTTGTTACTGACTTAAAGAAATTGAAGGGGTTAAAGAAAATTTTCCGCAAGTATGACATCAACTTCAGTTTAATCGGTAGGGTAAAGGACCATCATGATCTAGTGCTGCGATTCAAAGGGCGGATTGTGGGAAAAATGACTTCAAATCTTATATGTCATCCGCCAATATCTGTGAGGCTGTCCGCTAGACCTCTCTATGTAGATGAGATTAAGAGGGCTTCAATTTCGCCCGTAGAACCTCCTGGTCTACAGAAGGTATTATCATCAATGATTTCCAATCCATCCCTTGCAAGCAAGTCATGGGTGTATGAACAATACGATCACGAGGTAGGAGCAAGGACTGTTCTAAAACCAGGCTCTTCTGATGCTGCCGTCCTAAGGCTTACGGAGGGTAAATTCATATCTATTAAATTGGACGGAAATTCCAAGCACTGTTATTTGGATCCGTATTACGGAACCTTAGGTTGCCTCTCCGAAAGCGCTCGCAATGTAACCTGCACAGGAGCAGAACCAATAGGAATAATAGACCACTTACAATTTGGTAATCCTGAGAATCCGCAGACTTTCTGGTCGTTAGAAGAATCCGTTAGAGCAATTATTGACTTTTGCAAATTCATGAATCTTCCGGTAGTCGGAGGCAAAGTGAGTTTATATAATGAAACCTTCAAGGGCCCAATAAAACCTACACCCGTGATAGGATGCCTAGGTATCATAGAAGATGCCAAGTGGATAACCGGGTCAGCGCTAAAGCCATCAAGTACAATTTTTATCTTAGGCAGGACATGTGACGAGATGGGAGGCTCGGAATACTATGAAGGCTATCATAAGGTCACTGGAGGAGTTGTTCCCCGCCTTGAGCTTAATGCTGACAGGCTGAATAGAAAAACTATGTTTTCCTTGATACGTGATAACCTAGTCACATGTGCACATGATTGTTCCAAAGGGGGATTGGCCATAGCATTATGTGAAATAGCTTTAGAGGGAAAAACAGGACTCCAGGTCAATCTAGATTCAATACCTAACAATTGTAGCAGGGTTGACAATCTTCTATTCTCAGAGTCCCAATCTAGATTCATATTTGCGACCAGCGAACCTAAGGATGTCGAAAATCTTTTGAAATCCACTCCAGGACTTGTATACGCCAATATAGGTAATGCTTCAGATTCCAAAACTAACGAAATCATTTTCAGCAGATCAGGTTCGTCAGTAATTCTTAGTTCGCTAGCAGAATTGGAGAAAAATTACAATTCGTTGAACAGGGAAATGTCATAAGTTCTAGGTTGAAGTTAAGTTACCTTGGTGCATATTATGATGATAGGCTTTTATCTTGCTCAGTCTGAACTATCATTATGGAACCCCCAGTCATGATTATCTTCTCTAAATCTTCTTTTTTTTTACAGAATCATACACATTGTCGAAGGGAGCAAAGTGAATATGGTTCATGAAAATTGTGGAGTAGTAGGCATATTCTCTCTTGATGGCGAGAATGTTGTGCCTATTGCAATAGATTGTTTGCGAGCGCTACAACATAGAGGACAGGAATCGTGGGGAATTGCAGTTCCAGGTAAGGTTCCTTTTCGTCGATTAGGGCTTGTATCTGGTAGCGCAGAACATTTTCAAAGGCTAGTAAGGAAGTATAGGTCTAGGGCAATAATAGGGCACGTACGATATTCTACCTTTGGCCGGAGTACGATACAAAATGCTCAACCGTTAAAAGTCAGAGATTTATGTGTAGCACATAATGGGACTATTGCTAATGTGGAGGAATTATCTGACATGGTTGGAGGCTGTAGCTTCACCCCGCAAACTATGAGTGATACCCTAATCGCAGCTCAGCGCCTCCTAACCTTAATGGAGGAGGACAGTAATCTCAATCGAGCACTTGGTGTTTTAAAAGACGAAATGGTAGGATCTTTTTGTTTTACTTTTCTGACCGAAGATGGCTCTGTTTATGCAGCTCGCGACGTTAAAGGCTTTCGCCCGCTTGTTCTGGGTTACCAGAAGGAATACAACGCATTTCTAGTAGCCTCAGAGTCCTGCGCTTTGTCGGTAATAGGGGCAGAGTTAATTCGCGACGTTAAGCCTGGAGAACTATTAAAGTTCAGTGAAAGGGGCTTAGAAGCAACACAGTTTTCTAAGGAGAAGGCGCATTCACATTGTGCTTTTGAATATACATACTTTGCACATCCTAGCAGCATAATGGAAGGTATTAGCATCTACGAGGCCAGAAAGAGAATCGGTCAGCTGCTCGCAGAGAAGTTTCCTATATCTGAAGCCCATGTAGTTATACCAGTACCGGATTCTGCAAGACCTGCGGCTCTTGGCTATGCCCAGAGATTGGATATACCTTTTGAAGAAGGACTTCTCAAGGACCGGTATAGCAAGAAGGGCTCTATGAGGAGCTTTATTGAGCCATATCATGCAAGTAGAGTGGCTATAAGTAGCAGTATTACGCCTATACGGAACATAATTGAGGGTAGAAATGTAGTTATCATTGATGACAGCATAGTAAGGGGCACGAGCTCTGCTTCTATAATTGAGATAATACGTAGGGCGGGAGCAAAGAAGGTTAGCCTCTTGGTCACCTATCCTCCGATTCGATTCCCCTGCTATGCAGGAATAGACTTTCCCTCCCAGGATGAGCTTTTAGCCTACAGGGAGGCCATGAACGAAAAATCTGAGATCAACATTGCGTTCAAGATATCTCAACGGATAGGGGCAGATTACGTAGGCTATAATGACACATCTAACCTTGCAAAAGCTATCGGCCTGCCGGAAACGGAATTATGCTTTACTTGTTCCACTGGTGATTATTCACCGCTCGGAATTAAACCGACATTTAAGTCAAGAGCAGAAATGAAGGGAGACAGGTAGTTATTCAATGTTCTTTTGAGCACGGTATAGTTCGTCTGGACTTCAGAAGCCATATTTTTCGAATAAAAGATATAGCATAGACCACTTACTTCAGCTTCATGCGGTTAATTGTTATAATGGCGGCTGGTTTGGGATCGCTTTCTGCCATAATAGTGGGGCTATTTTTGATATCCATTGTTCCGACCAAAAATTATTCTTTGGATGTTGATCCAATGAAAGATGAGCAGTCGCTATTTGTTAATGCTCGGGTTGTCCTCACAAATACTGGAAAAATGCCATTAACAAATTTGCACGTAGACTATGGCCCTACCGCGGAATCCATCTCTAAGCTCGATCCCGGCCAAAAAGTATCCCTATCTCCGCCTTCAGGGAGCAACTTGGACAGGGTGGTGGTCTCAACAAATGAGGGGATAAATGTGACGAAGGAATATCGGAAGCCAATCAAGTTACCTGGAATGATTGGTTCCTGAACGTAGAAGATCGGTATACTTTTGTGTACCTATCCTCCTCAGCTTTACATCTTTCAAATAGATTTCTCTATTGAGTTTTCTCTTATATTCATTCACTTTATCACTAATCTCTCTATGTCTTGTACCCACAATCTGACATGCAAGTATCCCCGCATTTTTGGCGCCGTTGATGGCAACAGTTGCAACCGGCACCCCTGGGGGCATCTGAACTATGGAGAGAAGAGAATCAAGTCCATTTAGAGAGGACGTTTTAATAGGAACTCCTATTACGGGAATAGAAGTGATTGCTGCAATCATTCCGGGTAGGTGAGCTGCTCCACCTGCCCCAGCAATTATCGATAGGATTCCACGCTTTTTAGCAAACTTGGCATATTCAAACATTGGCTCAGCCGTTCGATGGGCAGAGAGGATTCGTACCTCGTGCTTCACATCGAGATATTGTAGGATATCAGCGGCATCTTTCATTATAGGTAAATCAGAATCGCTGCCCATAACAACTCCTACAAGAATCTGGGACATCTCCATCTCCCCTTGAAAAGATCACATGCTCTCCAGTGTCAGAGCTTTTCTTGCTTGTTTTGCTTTTTGTAATGCAATATAGGTACTATCAGCGGTGACAGTAATATGACCTAGCTTTCGGTTGGGCTTAGATATTCTTTTTCCGTACAAGTATAGCTTCGCTCCCTGTATTGAACAAAATTTTTTCAGTCCCTTTATTCTATAGGGGCCATTACAATCTGCTGAACCTAGAATGTTAACCATTACTGCTGGGGAAAGTAACTTGGGCCTAGACAATGGTAGATTTGATATGGCACGGAGATGCTGTTCAAACTGAGAGACTGAACATGCCTCAATGCTGTAATGACCCGAATTATGAGGTCTAGGCGAGACTTCATTTACTAATATCTGATCATCATCCGTTAGAAACATCTCTATTCCAAATATTCCGGACCCGCCAAGAGCGGAGGCCGTTCTTTCTGCTATCTTTGTGGCCTTTTGTTGAATTGATTTTGGGACTCTGGCAGGGGCGATTGTGGTTTCTAGGATATTATTATTATGAATATTTTCTACAACTGGAAAGGACTCGATCTGACCGCTCTTACTTCTGGCAACCATCACCGATAATTCTTTTCTAAAGTCAATGAGTCGTTCGACCATGTATTTTTTTCCATTAGTATGGTCGTACCACTTAAGTAGATCATCTTCAGAACGTATGAGCGTATTACCTCTTCCGTCGTAGGAGTCCTCGCGTGCTTTTACTAGGAGGGGAAAGCCATACCCCTTAGCTAACCGTTTGAAGGTTTTCTTTTCACCAATAAGGGCAAACTGTGGTAGTGGGATTTTTCTTGTTTTAAGATAATTCTTTTGTCTATATTTATCCTGAATAATATGTAGAATATTGGCAGAGGGGTGTATCTCATGTTTACCTATTTCCAATCCTTTGAGAACTGATGAATTGGCCAATTCAATTTCGTAAGTCAATATGTCACACCTAGATGCAAGATTCTCAATAGCCATCTGATCTCTAAAATCTGCTACAATCTGCTCGTCAACTACTGTGGATGCGGGACATTCTCTTAGTGGATCCAAAACTACGACCCTGAATGACATTCGTTTTGCTTCCTGTGCTATCATCTTGCCAAGCTGTCCACCGCCTATAATTCCTATTGATGTTGGGTTCTGAACCTCGAAGGTATCGGGATCCCTATATAGCATAGAATTATATTGTTAGACGTAACACCGAGGTTAAAAGGGTTATTTAGTAATGGTCTTGAGCCTAAATAAGATCTTTTTTTATGCTAAGGGGAAGATCTAGAAAAAATGAAAGCGAGCAAGACAGTGGCCATAGTAATAGGAGCTGGAGGAGGAGTAGGAAAAGCAATTTCCAAGAGGCTTTTTTATGAAGGAGCGAGGATAGTTGTAGTAGGAAGGGATCTTTCGAAGTTAACAATGTTGGCCCGAGATTATGGTGACGAAAGCAGAGTGCTTCCGATTAAAGCGGACGTTACCAAAGATACCGATGTAGTCAATATGATCGAGCAGACTATTTCCGTCTTTGACAGAATCGATATTTTAATCAATAGTGCTGGGGCCATAAATGAGCCAAAACCCTTCCATCTTATGAGCGAAGATGAGTGGACTCCATTAATTGAGACTAATCTTATTGGCACATTACGAGCGACTAAATCTGTATTGCCAATTATGATGGAATCAAAGGCTGGTAATATAGTCAATATATCATCACTGCTGGGAATGCGAGCCATTCCGCGCGTTCCCCTATCCGTGTACGGAGTAACGAAGGCAGCAGTAATAATGTTCACAAAGAGTATAGCAGTAGAATATGGTCAGTACGGAATCCGCTGCAATTGTATAGCACCATCTACGATCCGTACCCAAAGCATCGAGCCATACCTTGAAGATGAAGAGGCTAGGATGACGCTTGAATCATCATTTCCATTGCGAAGAATAGGTAATGCAGAAGATATTGCAGGAGCTGTAGCATATCTTTGCTCAGATGATGCAAACTGGATCACTGGGGTAGTGCTTACTGTGGATGGAGGCATATCTGCAAAACAATAGAATCCTCAACCACCCAAATTTTAACTATGGTTGATGTGATTCATTATTGAGAATCTCTCGATAGTTGTTCACTAATGGAATCACATGCTTCATAATTATGTTGTGAAAATCAGCAGTGCCAACATCAAAAGACATTAGTAATACATAGGCTAACCTGTTGTTGTTGTCAGTTATAGGAATTGTCGCTCTTATCAGCTTTGCGTAATGTGATGAAGCATAGTTTATCTTTCCTAAATGCGACTCCCATCGAAGCCGTGTGTACTGCCTAGTGGCAGCTGTAATTGCATACTGAGCCCTCTCTTCTGGAGTAAGCAAAGGGGCGAGTCCCTTTCTCTCTGAAAAAGCTAAAAGTTCTCCGTCCTCATCAGCAATACCTGCAAACCTAATAGCAGGATTGACTGAAATGACCTTGTCACAGATTTCCCGAAAAAATTTTCTGTCCAAGCCTGTAAGAAATGTTATTAAAACATATTTTGATTCTTTCGCTTTTAGATAGATGTGTTCAAGCATATTCTAGTCATAAGATTCAATTTCACTTAAATGTGCCAATGGATTAGCATCAAAATGCTTTATTTGTCCGGAGCACTGATAGATCTGATTGGATAATAAAAAGTACGTTCTGGACACAAGCATAGTGATTGGAAGACAAATCAGTTTAAGGCTTGCTAACAATGAAATAAGAAAAGGAAGCGAAATTATAATCCCTATTGCTGTCTTGGATGAACTGCAGTCACAGGCATCAGATAATAAGGAGCACGGGATTGATGGTCTTGAGGAAATCAGAAAAATAAGAGAACTTTGCGGAAGCAGAGGAGTATTACTTCATTTCACAGGACAGAGACCCACCCTTAACGATATTAGACTTGCCAAGAGAGGTCGTATCGATTCCATCATAAAGGATGTTGCCAGAGAAAATGACGCCACACTCCTAACGGCAGACTACATTCAATATCTCGTAGCGTCAGCTCAAGGGGTAAATTCCGAGCTACTGAAACCCTCAGAAACGAGCACATATCTCACATTTGAAAAATTCTTTGACGAGAATACAATGAGTGTGCACTTAAAGGAAGGAGTAATGCCTATGGCCAAAACTGGGAAACCTGGAAACTTTGAGCTATTGCAACTATCAGAAGAAAAACTGTCACATGCTAGATTGAACGCGATGGCGAACGAAATTGTGGACAGTGCCAGGATGTTAAATCAGGGCTCAATTGAAATTAGTAGGAAAGGTGCAATAGTTGTGCAGCTTGGAGTATTCCGAGTCGCTATCACACGACCACCCTTTTCAGAATCTATTGAAATTACAATTGTGAGACCCATGGTTAAGCTTTCGTTGAGCGACTATGACATTAGCGAAAAGCTTATGCATAGACTCTCCCGAAGCGCTGAAGGGATCATGATAGCCGGTCCTCCAGGCTCTGGGAAGAGTACTTTCGCAAGCAGTATTGCTGAATTTTACGCTCAGAAGGGAAAAATAGTGAAGACCCTTGAATCTCCTCGAGATTTGCAGGTGTCGCGTGATGTAACCCAGTATGGCCCCTTAGAGGGAAGTTTTGAGAAAGCAGTTGACATCCTCCTATTGGTTAGGCCTGACTATACTATTTTTGACGAGGTTAGAAGGACTAATGATTTTGTTGTCTTCTCCGACATGAGATTGGCGGGCGTAGGAATGGTGGGAGTCGTACATGCAAGCAGTCCTCTTGATGCTGTTCAGAGATTTATTGGAAAAATTGAGCTGGGAATGATACCCCATATATTAGACACAATAATTTTCCTCAAGGATGGCTGTGTAAATAAGGTATACGAAATTTCTTTAACTATCAGAGTTCCAACTGGCATGACCGAGAGTGATTTAGCTCGGCCCATCATTGAAGTGCGTGATTTCGACACAAGACAAATAGAATACGAGATTTATACATATGGTGAGGAAAACATAGTTATCCCCATGTCAGGTCTAGTTGAGTCAATTCGATCTGACGATGCTATTAGAAGATTGGCAGAATCAAAAGTTAGAGATACAATAAGGAGGTTTGATCCCACTGCTGATATAAGTATTGTTTCACAGGACAAAGTCCAAATCAGGGTAAATAAGGATATTGCTCCAGTTATCATAGGTAAAGGAGGATCAACGGTAAATGAGCTCGAAAAGATGCTGGGAATTCATATTGATGTTGAAATTAAAACTCCCACTATTGGACAAGAAATTCCTTTTGAAGTAAGTGAAGGAGGTTCTTCTATTAATCTTCTAGTCGATCCTATTTTTATTGGGAAAAAGGTAGATGTTTATGTGCAGGACGAATTCCTATTCAATAGTCAAGTGGGCAAAAAGGCTAGAATAAAGGTGGACAAACATTCAGAAAATGGTCGCAGACTCGTCAACGCAGTTATGGGGAATCAGCAGGTTAAGCTTTGCCAAAGTATAGGCTAACGCCGACGCTGACTCGAACAGTCGTAATATCAAAGGAGAGTAATTGGTTTTGAGGTTGGCATAAAATTAGAGACTAGATAATAACTTAGAAAGTAATTACCCACACGTGATAAACATGTTTAAGCGATGGGTTTACTTTATAGATAATTTATAGATGATATAGATCGTGAGAAAAGATCCTTGCCCATTGAGACATATAGCATTGACAATCGGCGGAAGCGACACATCGGCTGCTGCTGGAGTACAGGGAGACTTAAAGACATTCTCCGCATTGGGAGTTTACGGTTGCACAGTCATAGCAGCAATAACTGCACAGAACACGCGGGAAATCAGAAATGTTACTCCAGTAGAAGCCGATTCGGTATCTAGCCAAATTTCATCTATAATTCGGGACATTCCTCCTACCGCTGTCAAGGTTGGTATGATCCACAACAGCTCGGCGATAGAGGCAGCCGCGAAAGCTCTTAGCACTATCAAATGTCCAATTGTATTAGATCCGGTGATGCATGCTACGAATAAAGCTAAATTAATGCAAGAGGATGCAATACCCAGTTTGCTCTCTACTTTAGCGCCAATATCGCACGTTATTACCCCCAATATATTTGAGGCCGAAAAAATTTCAGGTCAAAGGATTAGGAATCATGATGATATTTCGAGTGCTGCCAAGAGGATTCAGAGATTAGGAGCAAGAAATGTTATCATTAAGGGTGGTCATGCGGATAGCAAACTATTAACGGATTATTTATTGCAGCAGGATGGGGAAGCAGTCAGAATCTCAAGAAATAGAATTTTAACCAAGGATATACATGGGTCTGGGTGTAACTTTTCAGCAGCTCTAACAGCCTTTATTGCTCAAAAGTTCTCCTTAAGGGATTCTTTCGAATTGGCTAATGAATATATTCATAGTGCTATACAAAATGTGCAGAAGATAGGGAAAGGATTACCTATAACCGATCCTATTTTCTCTGTCTATATCGACTCGTGCCGTTTCAATGTTTTACAGAGGATCCAGGAGGCAATAGATTGCATAGAGTTCATAGAAAACTTGGGTCTTTTATTACCGGAAACCCAATCAAACATCGTCTTTGCTATAGAAGGAGCTAAAAGGGTCGACGATGTTGCAGGAGTTAAGGGACGCATAGTGAGGATAGGGAATAGGGCGAAGCCAGCGGCGCATGCTCAATTTGGGTCATCTTATCATACTGCAAATGCTGTCCTAGCATACCATGCAATTAACGGCAGGGTCAGGTCGGCAATGAATATTAAGTTTGATCGACAGATTAAATCTATATGCAGTTCAAGATTCACTGTGTCCCACTACCAACGGAGTAAAGAGCCCAAGCGTGTCAAGTCACAAAATGGACGGAGCATATCGTGGGGGATTACA
The DNA here is from genome assembly GCA_035759485.1 of Nitrososphaeraceae archaeon. GTDB lineage: Archaea > Thermoproteota > Nitrososphaeria > Nitrososphaerales > Nitrososphaeraceae > TH5893. Next base: position 273 of record DASTUU010000234.1, on the reverse strand, counting down.
GGGGCATTAAAAAATAATCCCAATGCTGATGTTATATACCACACTGGAGACTTGGGAAAAGAAGCAATGACAATGGTATTTGGATATGATCCTTTTGACGTGCTCAATAAGTTAAAAATAATACTTAGGGAGTATCAATAAAAAAGAGTACTACTGTATCTTTATTAAACGTCCTCTTATGTTCGAAAGCAGGTAAAACAAATGAAAGCAATAATCCTTGCTGGTGGCTTAGGCACCAGATTACAACCATATACTTTTTTCATCCCGAAACCG
>DASTUU010000233.1:0-1061 GCA_035759485.1 Nitrososphaeraceae archaeon | reverse complement strand
AAAGGAAATCAAAGCAATTATTTACAATGCAAAAAGACTTGACGAGTTAGCAGGAAATATTTTGGAAGGTGCAAAGATTGAAAATCACACACTACAGCTGGACAAAGAGCAGTTTAACTTGAAAGATCTATTATTTGACATTATCCAAGACTATGAAGACCAGATAATACTGAAAGGAAAAAGAGACATCGAGCTTCAATATGAACCAAAAGATATCTTTTTAGTAGCAGACAAAGTTAGATTAGGAAGGGTCATTTCCAACCTATTGCACAATGCTATTAAGTTCACCACAAATGGGGAAATCAGACTAACTGTCGCAGAAATCAAACATAATGATGGAAGGGAGAAGATTCACATCAGTATTAAAGATACTGGCACAGGAGTATCTTCTGCTATACTACCAAAGCTATTCACAAAGTTTGTTTCAACAGACTCTGGAGGCACAGGATTAGGATTATTTGTGTCCAAAAATATCATTGAATCACATGGTGGCAAAATAGAGGCACAAAATAATCCCGATGGAAAAGGTGCAACATTTTCGTTTATTATTCCAAAGAGCTGACTCGTAATTTATGATTGACTGATTCATTCTGATATAAGGATACAGACGATAATCATTTATGGGATAACAGTTACAGTAAAGAAGGACTTATGCTGCCTTGAATAAACAGAAAATCAGAGTACTAATTGCAGATGATAATAGGGATGTAAATTTGCTTGTAGCTGCAACATTCGGTCTGAAAGGATATGAAGTCTATAAAACTTATAGTGCTGAGGAATGTCTAAGCAAACTTGAAGAGTTGGAGGGGAAAGTTGATGTTGTACTTTTAGATGGCAAAATAGCTGCAGACAGAGGAGCAATGGTTATAGTCAAGACTAAGCGAATTAATCCTAATATCAAAATCTTGGCAGTGGCAGATGACGAAAGTGAAAAGACAAGAGTCTTAGATTATGGAGCTGATGGCTTTTCTACTAAACCCATTAGTGTAGAGACTATTGTAGATAAGGTTTCAGCATTATTAACCGTAGGAAGAAGTGTTGGGTAATAGGTAAAGTTACTT
>DASTUU010000232.1:0-3016 GCA_035759485.1 Nitrososphaeraceae archaeon | reverse complement strand
CTGAGCTGCACGTAACCAACCTGGAGACTTTGTTTCAGAAACAGTCATCTATATAATCAAAGCATTACTTGTGTATATTTATACGTTGCACTAGATTTATAGCTTGTTAGGCTCTATAGTAATTACTATAAGAATATCAGTGAAGATCTATCCATCTAATGGTATAGTGAAGGTTACTTTCTGCTAAAGCAATAAAATTGCACTAGAAATGCGCACAAAAGGAAGAAAGCTGCAAAAATGATTTGATTGCTTTCTTGTTTGATCATGATTGCTAAACGGGTAGAGGTAATAACCATTATAGACCTGATGTCCATTTATGCAGTCTTCCACTATTATTGATATAGTCTAGTTGAGCTCAGTAAGAAGTATCGGATTCTAATTGAATCTTGATACTAGAGTTTCCCTATAGATCTCGGACTAGACCCGCATTTTGAATATTTATATCTCAGTCAGCCAAAAAATATCTCGTTTATTGCCAGATGAAGACAAATATCAACAATGATGATGCCAATAAGGTTTCTGAGCATGATAATAGCAAAATTTCCAAGATTTTAGTTCCTATAGATGGCTCCGAACTTTCAAGAAAAGCAGCAGATTATGCAATATTTCTATCATCTAAGCTAGGTACTGAACTTTGTGTTATACACGTGATAGATAATGTACCATACGAACACAACGTTGGTTCGTACGGACTTTATGATATTGAGACACCAGATGAAATAAAGCAAATTCTAGAAGAAGAAAGAGGTATTACAAAAGAATGGTTTGACAGAATAAAGGTAGAGGCTAATGAAGAGGATATTCAGGTAATAAGAACAGATTTAGTTACCACTAGATCGTCAATTGAGTCGGCTATAATAGACTATGCTGAAAGAAATCGAGTTGATCTAATAATTATTGGAACCACAGGACACTCAGGATTTAAGAAACTAGTGTTTGGTAATGTCGCATCAGGTGTCATTAAGCATTCGCATTGTCCTGTGATGATGATAAAATGAATCTTCTTAGAAGTAGACCAATCTGACACGAATAACTACCTCCTTATGTAATCTGTAAATAGCAATCAAAGAGTAGCTTAGCATTATATCTCATCGTTGTAGCCAGGTTTGATTATCTTCTAGGCATTGTTGAAATGAAGTCAAAAAATTGTTAATTGTAAGTAGCACCATTAGTAAATCAGTAATTCAGAACGAAAAATATGGGCGTGGAAACAGGTAAGTGAATCCCTGCTTTAGGATTCATCTATAATTATTGATAGCTTTATGCTAGTATTTTCTTTATGCTAGTATTTGCTGCGAAATAGTAGAGCAAGCAGAGAATACTACCACATTGAGCTATCCTGTTTATTTACATCTGAAATACTCAAGTATCTGTGTTTATCAATGGTCATACATTTCCTCTCTTTCACACATATTCTTTGTCGCATAGGAAACATCGGCGTTTATGCCTAGATAGATTATACATCAAACGAATGAAACCCCCTGTATTTTTCAACTGCTTTTGAATAGGAACGCAGATTTCCTAAGTCTTCCCACATACCGCTGTATAGAAATGCGTACAACTTTTCCTTTTCTGCCAGTCTTGGAAATACGTCATAGCCAAAGTCTACCTTTTTGCCAAGTAGTGAGGCGCCAAACTCTTCTTGCATCACTCTATGTTTTAGCAGCACGATGCCTATCCATGTTGGGGCTGTTAGATTTGGCTTTTCATGAAACTTCTCAACCAGTACTGCTTGCTTTGGAGATGTTGTATATCCCTGCTCACTATAGTCAAAGGAGGGAGTCTGTATTATTACCTCTGAATAGTCATGCTTTGCGTTTTTGGTTACTGCTATCATTGCCTCTTTTCCTGATTCTTCAAATACTTGCAGAAAGTGAGCATAATCCAGTTCTGTCAGTGCATCTGCATAGTGTATAAGGACGGTCTCATTAGGGTCAAAGTAAAACTCTTTTTCTGCTGCATAATGGTAGTGAGTAGCAGTACCAATAGCTTCTACTTTTGCTGAGAAGTTGTAACCTTCATTTCTAAACTCCCACTCAAAGTGATCTCTGTACTTTTCTGAAATACAGAAGATAAAGTTACTCGGGGAAACCTGCCCTAAATACTGCTTTATTCTTTCAACAATAATCCTAACTATAGGTTTACCGCCTGCTAGTGGTAATAATGACTTTTCTGTGTAATAGGAATAGGGAATCATTCTCTCTGCTAGGCCACCAGCCATGATGACACATTTCAAAAGAAACTACCGATCGGTAGCTAAAGGCTGATATTAAAGTCCTTTGCTATCTTAGCGCTAATGTACTCTATACAGATATATTCCAGCAAAATATCCTGATTATCCTCAATAAAATATAGAATCAATACCCCACAGAATGAATATTAGTTGAGCCTCTAAAACCCACGAGGAATATTATTATGTACCTTTACAACCATTATCCCTGATAACCTTTCATTATCATTCGTGGACCCATCATTTTATCGCGTTTTTCATTTCGTCTTCCATCATATCTTCTTATTAGAGCTGTTTACTGAACAACTAGAGTCTATCACCATAATGTTGTAAACCAAATATCCGTTCTCTTCTCCAAGACATGCTGATACTGCGTATCTGTATCAGATATTAGCTTTATCTTCGGCAGCAGTAGCAGCTTCACTCATGCTCGACCCAAATTCCTTGTAGCTGATAATTTTGTACAACTTATAGTAAGAACTGACTGGCCAATACTATATATACACTAGGTCAAGAAAAATCCTCGTAGTATATGAGAATACTAACTCAACTTCTTTTTAAAACGATAGTAGAAGTGAGTGTCTCGAGTAGATGCATAGAGTTCACTGTAATTGAAAACAAGTACCTTCTATTAAGAAATAGGAGTTATCGTTTTAGGGATTTTTAGAAATGTGTCCAAGTTTATTTTCTTTTCTTCTTCTTATCTATTTGGATTAATATACTGATTAATGTGCTACTTCATGCGAAAAACTAGAGTCTAGCCGCAACCATATATTTGATGCTTCA
>DASTUU010000231.1:0-4892 GCA_035759485.1 Nitrososphaeraceae archaeon | reverse complement strand
CATTTCAAGCCATTTCATACAAAAGCCGGTTAGTTACTCTTTGCCTCTGAGTGAGATATTAAGGTAGACGGTAGGTCCTATACCGTAAGCGTATTCACACCTGTATCCCAGGTCAAGAGCGGCTCTAATGAAAGCACCATTTGAGACATAAATATAGTGTCCCCAGCTGCGATTATACTTTACCTCTGTCCACTGTTCTACTGCATGTTTAAGTCCATACGAAGTCCAACCCTTGTTTATTCTATCAGTCTTTTTGCAGCGCTCTGCTATGAACTGTTTACAGATTTCAACTTGTTTGGGGTCAGGCTGACTACAATGTCGTTGTTTATGATATTTTACTAGGTCCTTCGGGGTTGCAGTCTTAAGTCGTATTGAATATAATATTGAATGAAAAATAGATTGTTTGCTGTAGTGAAACCAATTCATTTTCGATGAGGAATAGCCCATTCCCAGGCCGCACACATGAAACGGCAGCTCTTTGTCGAGTCTCTTGAAGATTTCGATATCTTTATGTATGGTCTTGACGCTCGCCTCGTACCTCGCCTGAAGCTTTGGAATGTACTTGGCACAATGCATGCATGTATCTATTTTGAGATTATGTATGAGATCATCGGTGAACGGCAAACCTGGTGCTGAAAATAACATGATAGTTAATGCTGTAATAAATGGTTCCAAATGGAGTCTGTCAATAATGACCTGGCCCACCATTGTACTCGGTGTAGTCTGTTCTACTGGTTTGGCCGCTCCAGTGACAAAGGTTTTATCAGGATTATTTACCGAGTATGCAACCGATCACTATTGCTGCAACTGCAACTGCAACTGCAACTGCAATCATATGTCTAATTCCTCAAACCCATTTTACTTGAGGTATTCATTCCTTGGGATTTGATATTCACTGAGATATCACGAGCTGAACGGTTCTTACGAAATGATCTTTGTAAACTGGTTTTCTAATACAACAACAGGTGTTCTTAGACAACAAGTATGGGCTCAAGCCACTCATGGAGAGGAAGTTTCAGGTGCAGCGGGGATCATAGGTACTAGCATTAAAGAGGGAGCACAAAAAGATCCTAGTACAGTATCAGATACGGCAAAAATTATAGGTCCTAGTATTCCACTAGCCAAGAAATAGATAACAACAACAAGTCTGAAGTGAGAAGGGTAAATCAGTACCTATCTCACCTTCTATTTTTTGCTTATATGATATCAAAAATGATTCTATAAAAAAATATTGGCAGCGGTGGGTTCGGTGTAGGCGGTGGGGAGGTGTTGGTGTCTCTAAAAGGATTTTGACACCTGAACAGAGTAGTCAATTAGTTAGAAAGGCGTCAAGCCGGTATACCTACTCTTTTTGTATTTCAAACCAGCGCCCATATTTTGATTAACTCGCTTGACATAATCATTCCAACGTTTACAACTCCACAGACTCCAAAATAGTTAGTCGGTTAGTTAGTAGTATACCTAATCAGCAGATAACTTGTTGGTAGGTAAAGACAAGATCCGATTGCAATGTGAACATATGTATTCGGGACTACCTTCCTCATCTTCTGGTACCCGCAAATAGCGAAATAGCAGCTATAGTTACTATGATAATTGTGACCTTGGCATGTTTGTTATTTCCCATAAATTAGCAAAGAAAACAAGCTAGTGTATATGTGAATTCAGATGGTTAACACCATAGTTTATCACTATCACATGGAACAGTATCAACGGCCACTTCGTACAAATCATTCATCTATATGTTAGTTCAAGGAAATTCTTATATATCATACTAATATTAATTGATTGGCCTTATGAATTCAAGACTTTTCTTAATGGCAGTCGCAGTCATTGCTGCCTTTGGCATTGCAGCGGCAGTTGTAGGCCCAGTTACTATAGCCACACCTGTATTGGCTCAGGGCAATATGACTGGCGGAAATATGACTGGCGGAAATATGACTGGCGGAAATATGACTGGCGGCGGCATGGCAGGCCAGTAGTAAATATCCCTTTTTTTATTTTTTATTTTCTATTTAAAAGACTTCTATATTTTCTAACAACTATTAGACAATTTATAAAATACATAGTTATTCTAGCCACGTAGCATTTTTATCTAATATTCGCTATTATAATATTCAGTAGGTCTAGGTTTTTTTTAGTTTAAACTGCTGCGGCTTGCCACAATGGTTTTGGATTCATTACCACCCGGACCTACTTTGATTTGGTTGCATAACACTGAAGCTATCTTTTTGGCCAATATTGTAATTGAAGTTGTATGGTGGGCGTAAATGCAATTGACAGATTTATCATATCATATGGTAAGCATAGGATATTTCCCATAAGAAAAAATACTAATCACGTATAGATATGCTAAAACCATTATATTTTTTCAGGCGCCAGAAATAATAGTGGTAATAGGGAATAGAAGTATGTGATAAGTTTCCAAGGGGAAGCGAAAGCATATCGAGGTTTCAGTGTTTCCTCATTTGATTCCTCTATTACTTCTTTAACTGCAAATCAGCGGTTATCCCGCAAGACAAGAAACTGGTCTTTTTTGATATAGTAACGACAGGACGCTTGCTTAAATCAGGACAAAATACTACAATTCTATAACAACATGTAGTCTTAGTATGCTTCAACGATGCAGATTAATGAAATAACTACTACCATTATTACGGTGATATCAATATTGTTAATGACCAGCGGAACGGGCATTTCAAGTTCCCTGGTATTTGCACAAAACGAATCTGAAATCGATTTGGGTAATCTGACATTAACGAATAGTAGTGGGAATCTAGTGGATATTTCTGGTGGACAATTACCACAGCAGCAACCACAAGGACCCATACCACCATTATTTAATAGATCAAGTAATTGATAGACAGGGATTATACAACTATACTGACCAAACGGATCACTTTCAATCTATTATTTCTGATACCTGATCTAATACCTCTGTAATTTTTTCGGAGTCATTTTCAGTCACTTTCTTGTCTAGGGTGGTAGAGGCTGCACACAACAACAATGCCTACAAGCTTGGTAGAAGTGGGGTAAACAGTGGGGTAAACAGGATACAAAGTACATATCGCAAAGAGAAACTAAAAGAAGAAAAGAAACAGAAAAATTAATATTACTTACTTATTTCTTACCCAATTTCTTATTTGTTAACACTTCGGTTTCACATGCGCCAATTTGGGATTTTCCTGAATCGTTTCCATTATTTTGTTTATGTTGTCTCGAAGTTCTCTAACTTCCGATTCAAGCATGGAGTTCTTTGTCTCTAAATCGTTACTACGAGTTTCAAGAGCATTGTAATTAAGGAAAGTTACGTATGGTTCACACTTCTTAAACAATTCGACTATCTCCTTAGGTGACCTGGTCCAATAAACTGACCCTTGATGCCCTAAGTAATATTCTGAATAGTCGGCTAGACCCAGATCAGATATTGTACCCTTAACAAAGCGTCTAAAGGAATGAAGGGTGATCTTTCTACGCTTTCCATTATCGTCTTCATATTCAGCATATTTACCACCTAACCTATCAAGTGTCTTTTCAAATGCCATAAGAAATCCAGTATATAGATATCTTAGGTCGGGGTTTTTGTCTAGATTTGACGAAAATATGAATACTTGCGGGTTCGCAACTGGGTGTATTATTTTATTGGTTGCGGTCCTAGTGTTTTTATCATAGTATCCAATACTCCTTGTTCTATACTTATATCGTAACCATGCCTTGAGCTGTTCTGTCAGTTCTTTTGTCAATAGAATGGTACGAGAAGTCTTAGTCTTTGTATATTCACCTCTAAGGTGCACAGTAGCCGGATTCACTTCAAAGTTAATATCACATAATCTAACAGACAAGGATTCTGTAGCTCTGCAACCTGTGGCTGCGAGCCATAACAAATATGTTTTAAGTTTAATTGAAGAACATGCGTTTAAAATGGTTTGAATATCTTCTTTTGTTAGGGATTCTCTTTTGGATCTTATAATTCGAGGCATCTTAACTTTTAGCTGCCATTTTCTAGGTAAGATTTCGACGTCTAATGTCTCCAAGTAATGACGGGCTGTTGAAACCCATGTCTTTATTGACCTAGGTGACATATTACCTCTCTGTTGCAGCCAACCTATGTATTTAGAAAATAACTGATAGACATCAATTTTGGGACCATGACCCATATTTGTTAAAGTCTCTACCAGTTCGTCTAGTGTTATAGAATAAGATTCGTTTACAAATTGGGCAAATAATTTGAGTCTTTTTCTATATTCTCTGGCCGTTCCCTTGTTTACAAAACCGGCATTATTAACAAAAGTCTCGACAGTCTCAGTCTTAGTAAGCTCCAATATGCTACTTGAAATAAAAGGATAAACAGCTATTTAAGGTGTATTCCCTCATCAGTAGTTGGGGGAAATCCTACCATTCCATCTAAAATCATCGAATGTGAACTACCTTTGCAACAAATACATGAAACCTTGAGACAATCTCTTACCAAACCATGATTGCATTTGGTACAAGTACATACGGCATCAAATGCTGTGTGATTCACAATTTGGCTATCTGTTTCTATACCAGATTCAGACTTACCTCTAGTCAATTCACATCATACCTCAATTAACTAGAGCAGCTCCATCATAAAATGCTATCACTAACTCCTCTGGTTGCAAGTTGCAGATATAAATTAGTAGCCTTCCATCATATTTCAATAGAGTGAGGAACAACGCCTGTGGTATAGTTTAATCAATAATAGGGTATTTCTTATCTATATCTGTCTCTTGTCGATTTCTCAAATTGATTGACTCAGCCATTACTTGAGGTTCTGTAGATGTAGTTGTAACTGTGGTAGTTGTCAAATAGCTCTGACTGCTCAAATCATACCTATAGTAATCAAGTTTATCAGGATCATATCTTTGTATAGT
>DASTUU010000230.1:0-1462 GCA_035759485.1 Nitrososphaeraceae archaeon | reverse complement strand
TACCTATCTATACTTTCCTTTAGTTTGGATATATGTGGTATTCTAGGAACTAAAACAGCGAATGCTGTACCAACTAGTGCCATAAAATAGAGGTTGAAACCTATAGCCATACCTATCGACGCTGCAAACCATACGGCCGCCGCTGTAGTCAGATTGGTGATCTTTTCAGTCGATTCACTCTTTAAGATCATGCCAGCTCCAAGGAAACCTATTCCCGACACAACCTGTGCAGCAATTCTTGAAGTGGAGTTTGGATCAACCTGTGCTGAAATGTACGTAAAGATCATTGTACCTCCAATAACAAGACAATGCGTACTTATTCCAGCGGGTTTGCCTCTGGACTCTCTTTCAGCGCCTATCAAAAAACCAGCAAGCAATGAGATGCCTGTATCAATCAAGAACTCAAGCTGATATCCAAACGCCCCTAACGCATCATGCAACATTCTTTTCCTTTCTTGAGGATGAATGATATATATACTACACCGGAAAAGAACCTTGATACAATACTTTTTCGCTGTTTTAGTGCTTGTCTCAAGTGGGTCTTTGCAGCAACTTTATGGCTAGTATAATAGTGAAAAACAGGAGTATCCGGCTATTGACGACTACTACCTTGAAAATCATGACTAAATAATACAGTACATAACATGAAAAATAATTATAAAAGGAGAAAATGACGGCCACAACAGGCATTATTAGATTTTCTCTCTAATGCCTCATCCTTCTTATCGCTCAAGTCTCGTGGAGTTTGGATACTATCCTATCTGTCAAGCGATATTCTTTGCTAGTCCACATTTGTCTGCCTGAAAACTATTCTAAATTAACAGTTTTGGCTCGCAGATCTTTATCGATTGAATTCCTAAAGATATATTCGACGATTCATAATTTTGTTTTTATCGGTTTGGTTTGTATTCTAGGGAGACAATGTATATCCTAGCAATTCAATTATTTTAATTTAGTATCTGTGTTAGCTGCTTCAATAAAGCTGTATTTTCGATTGGTTTTTTAATGATGCAGTTTCTATTCAATGTAGGACATATTTTCTTTATATCCATCGTATATTCGCTTAATTCACTTAGAGCCGTCAAAAGGCATATCTTAACACCTTCGTCTACTCTTTTAATCTCGAGCATTAATTCAAACCCATTCATTTGTGGCATCATGATATCAAGAATTGCCAGATCATATGTATGTGGTTTAAAATTCGATAACGCCTTGCTAGGTTCGTTGAACGTGTCAACGTGAAAAAGCCCAGTTGCTTCCAAAGTTGTTCTTAAGGTGAATGTAACATCAGGTTCATCATCTACCACCAGCGTTTTTATCGTCATTTCATTTCCAATATGCCAATTCCAATTGGCTTACTGATTTTGTGTAATGGAAGAGTAAATGTGAAAGTAGCTCCATTTCCATCCGAATTGTTTTGTGCCCAGATTGAACCTCTATGAGCTTCTACTATGCTTTTACA
>DASTUU010000229.1:0-3352 GCA_035759485.1 Nitrososphaeraceae archaeon | reverse complement strand
AATAAATACAAGTGAATATACTTGTCATTGATTATTGTTTATCGTCCAAGCCCTATGTATGTATAAGAGGGCGTCATAGTATAAAGAAAAAATAGTAAGGATGGAAAGAAAAAAGATATGCAGTAAGTCCAATATCTTCCTAGATTTCTGCCATTAACGTGTATGCACATTTCGAAGACCGGCATCTATACTTGATACAAAATTCTTTGCAATAGAACCATCCCCATCCAGATGAGGATTGAAAATAGTAATGCTTATTCCTACTGCTCGTGTGGATGCAACTAAGATCCTTAAAAGTTCACTTAACTCAGAGAAACCTAATCCACCATCTAGACGATAGTCTACAGCTGGCATAATCCTGTCATCTAAGACGTCTGCATCAAGATGAATCCAGAATCCAGCCAGTTCTTTCCTCAGTAGCTTTGTAACAGCAAGCGAGGCAGCTGTGCCTATTTTTAACTCTCTTACTTTCAAAAGATCAAAGACATGCATATTGGTCTCTTTGACATCTTGACCCCCATAACCAGCGGATTGTTCTGCGTCACGATAGCCAAATACTACTACATCCTCGTCTCGAACTAGGGGTTTAAGATTATCTATGTTAGTAAGAATATCTGGTCCTCTACCAGATACAATGGCTAAATCCATATCTGCAACTTCTCCTGTAGTAGATGCTTGAGGTTGATAAAAATCAGCATGACCATCTATAAAGAATAATCCATATCTACCACAGCGCCTCAAGGACAAGACTATACCAATGAGAATACTACAATCACCGCCAAGTACTACAGGAAACTGATTATTATCAAGAATATCTCCGACCGCTGTAGCAAGTTCTAACGAAAAAGATCTGATAGGGTTGGCGTTTAATATCAGAGTCTTCCCACGTTCAGGATTATATGACAATGATGGTCGAACACAACCTGCATATTTTGCGTGTAGTTTATCCAGTAAACCTGCTGCCTTTAATGCTTCTGGTAAATGTTCTACTCCAGTGGGACGTAATCCCAGGACTGAAGGGGCATCTATTATTGTATATTGTGGCAGATCTTCCATCCCCCATTTGGTCACTATATTTCTTACATCTCTAGTTGTCTTTTCATAAGACTTGAATCATAATACATTCTTATTTCTCTAATCTTGCCTTCCATGAAATCATACACAAATGCTCCACGTATACTAAATTTTTTACTTATTCCAGGAGAAGAATTATCAAGCGTTCTCTTTTGAGTTCCACTTACATCTATTTCTACTACTACTCTATTTCCATTTTCATCTGCAGTAATTGTAAGTGGATTTATTTTGATATCTGGGAATGTATTGTAAAGGTGCTGCCAATACTTACTGGCTTCATCTTTGCCCTCATAGGTTCCGAATAGGATGCTGTCAATCTTAACATTGTCTGTCAATAACGATACCATCTTTGGTATATCATGTATGCCAAACGCGGCTAACCATTCGTTAAATGTACTAATATTCATTTTTCACTGTCTCAAATTAATGTATTGAGGATGATGGTGTGAAGTATAAACCTTCGGTCATACAATATGAATATGCTGCAAGAGCGATGTTTATTATTTATTATCTCGACTTCATTCCAATCCCTTGTGCTTGATGTATTTATGACTAACAGTATACCAAATATAGTTAATAAGGGACTAAGAGAAAGAAGTATGTTATGATTTTTTTCTTGATCATCATGTACCTTGTAATGGATTCCGAGATCAAGTAAAAAGGTGCTTCTTCTCATTCTACTGCTTGTATTATGATAAGAAGATTGATAAATACCCAGAGGTAAGAAGAACTCCGTGAATATTGGTCTTATTGCTTATGTAATGCCCATAAGCTTTTTGTCGGCCATTGTCCTATCCTTGTCAGTTTTTAACGACCAGAATGCATACGCCCAAAATATTCAGAACACAAATAACACTAGTAATAGTACACTTTATGTTGTAGGAAATGCCCATACAATGGTAAAGCCAGATAAAGTTACACTCTCGTTATCAGTTGAAACGACAAACACAACGGCAAACGAAGCATTAACTGCAAGCTCAAAAACAATGAATAATACGCTTGAGGCGTTAAAAGCAGCTGGCGTAAAAGAAAATGAGACTAGCACTTCATTCTTTAATATCTCTCCGAATTACAATATTACGGAGGAAGACGAAGATCTTCCACCTATAGAGACTCGAGATATCATAAGTTATACTGTAACTAATTCTATTACTTTAGATAGCTATAACCTTTTGAATGTATCACAATGGATTGATACTGCAGTACAAGCAGGAGTTAATGATGTAAGTAGCATATCTTTTAGTCTATCTGATGAAAAATCTGAACTTATCAAAAATGATCTTTTGAAACAAGCAGTTGTAAATGCAAAAAGTAAAGCCGATATAGCAGCTTCTGCTTTAGGACTGAAGGTAATAGGAGTAAAATCAATTATTATTGAAGGAGTTGATGTAATACCACCACCTCCACAACCACAACCATTCCTCGCAAAAGAGGCAATGGCCGCCGCTGCTCCAGAAGCCGGCTCTCCTACTCCAATCATTGCAGGAGAGCAACAAGTGACGTCTAGCGTATCTACCGTATTCCTTATTGGCTAGCAGCAACAGAAACAGGAGCAAAGACTTAGGAGCTTGAGTAAGAAAAAAGAAGTATATGATGCAATATAAAGGTCCCTATTGATTGGAGACATTTAGCAGACAAAACATCGTAGAGCTGCGTGTAGTAGGCAAGTTTAAGACCCTCTTCTTAGATTAGCCCTATTCCAAGTGCGTGGAACTTGTATTCTTTCTCGCTTGGCTGACCGACACATAGTAGATCGCTATCATAAACTAAAGTAAGTTGGATCTCACTTACTAAGTAGTCAGTGGGTCACTTGCTGACTTAAGTAGTACGGTATATCCATATGGATAGAATATAGATGACTTCTTCTTCCTCAGCCAACCACAAGGTTGCCACTTACCATCAGTTGTTGTCATATAACAAAGGCAACCGATTATAATCTATTTATTATTACATAGACGAAGCTATAGTTATTAGTAGCCGCCAAGACACTTCACTCACATTAATATGCACTCACATTAATATGCACTCACATTAATATGGCGATTCGGTACATACGTATCTCTTCTATTCTCTTAAATCTCCTTTAATAATGAATCAAGATCTGATTCGTTAAGACCAACACCCATTTTAGCATCTCTTCTCGAAATGATCTTGCCTTTATCAAAAGCAATTAGTGTAGGAACAGCACTAATTGAGAACCTATCCCATAATGGGTTATCATCATCATTAACCTTAGATTCATAGAATTTGTAACCATTGCTCGTAGACTTTGTAGTAA
>DASTUU010000228.1:0-4004 GCA_035759485.1 Nitrososphaeraceae archaeon | reverse complement strand
ATTCTAATGATAACTGGGTTAGGTTAAAGGCTGTCTTTAGACTAGGAAGAACTTTGCTGTCAACAATTTCATCTACTGAATTAAATGGTGCCTTATTATCTACAGCAGTAATCATTTCATTGAGTCCACTCTCTACGTTAGGTATAGCTGAAGTAGCATTAGATGGAGATAGTATCTTTATCTCATCAAGCATTTGCTTAGCTTCATTTGCATATGCCTGAGCACTCTGATATTCGGCTTGATCTATTATTGTTGTAGTATTTGCACTAGCTTCAGTTCCAGTAGTATTAGTTTCAGTTTCTGTCGTGTTGCCTTGTGCTGCTTCTCCTTCCTCTCCTTCTTCCTCAATTCCATAGGCTGCTCCGTAATGTTCTAGGACTTCACCTAAAACGTCATTAATGGCCAGTGCGTTTACCGTAGAATTATTTAATTGGTCTTTTTCTATTCTTACAGAAATAGCCTCTTGTAATGTATCATTAATATTGCTAATGTTATTTCTGATTTCTTGTACAGTAGGAGGAGGTTTTGCTTTAATAGCATTTTGCAAATCTGCTAATTCTGTAGTTAAGTCATCTGCAACCCTTTTGTTTTTCTCTGCAAGCTCTTTTGTTGTATTTGCATTAAGATGCTCTGTTGCATGCTCAGCGTGTTCTTGAGCCAGTGTTATATTGGAGGGAAGATTTGTTTCTACAAGATGCATTTCTGATTCTATTTCCCTGACTAATGCAAGAAAAGCAGCACTTTCATCACCAGAAAATGTATGTGCATATGCCGTTTGTTTGAGAGGATATATTCCTATCATTGATATGACCACTACTATCAACATAAATGTTATAGAAATAGAGAGATCCTTATTCATCAGAGATTTTATAACAAGATAAATAAAATAGTTTGTGGTACGACTATCGAACTAAACAATAAGTGTACACACATTATCATACTAGCATGGATTCAAATCCTAACTACTTCTTTATTCTTGCAGCCATACTCTTTTAATATATCTTCCATAACATCCGCAAGCACAAATCCAGATATAATAGAATAGAATTATTCATTAGAATTACGCCCATTATAAAGTCGTATATCACATAAAATGTGCATACAAGCTAAACGTTTGCTAGAGGTAACAATGTTAATCAGTGCTTATATTCTAGAACCCTCTTCACCATAATACCATAATGGATGTCAGTACAAGAATATTAATCACATCAGGAATAGTTGCTGCAATGGTATTGGCTATTATAGCAACGAGTGCTTCTTTTAGTAATATCTCATTGACTTCAATAACAGCTTTTGCCCAAGGCGAGCAAAAATTTATTGCAAAACTTACTGGCAAAGATGAAGTACCCCCTAAGAATACCAAAGCAACTGGCACCGCAGAATTCAATGTAACCGCGGATGGAAAAACAATGACCTATAAAGTCAACGTTATGAATATGGATAAAGTAACACAAGCACACATTCATAGTGGAAAGCAGGGAGTAAATGGGCCTCCTGTAGTATGGCTATATAATTCCTCAAAGGCTAGCGGTCCAATGAATGGGATGTTGTCGCAGGGAAATATCACATCTAGCGATCTAGTAGGACCATTAAAAGGCAAACAAATATCTGATCTAGTAAAACTGATAAATGATGGTCAAGCATATGTCAACGTTCATACAGAGACAAATCCTAAAGGCGAAATCCGGGGACAAGTATCCAAGTAATTATGCAATAATTTGTACAAGATAAAATAACAATTTCGTGGCTAGATAGCCTTTAACTGATAATAACTCTTCCTATCAAAAGAAATAAAATATCTTTATGTCCACTTATTTACATGCCAATTGTTATACTACTAAGTTTGATTCGCCATCATCTACAATCGTATATCTTTTTGGCGTTGTTATGATTAGGGGTAACATTGATGAGGGAGGGATAAATTGATGATTTACTTTATAAACATGCGACGAAATTCAGGTATTAGTATGGGGATTAGTATCTTGATATTAATATTTACAATTTTGGTTTTATGTTGTGCTTCTTTAGCATCAGTTTCTCATGCTCAAACATCTACTTCAACTGATGTTGCAAAGCAAACTACAACCTCAGGTGGCACTCTTGACGTTAAATTAGAGCCTTCTCCTAACCCGATCAAAAGCGGTCAAGAAACTAAATACAAGGTTACTTTTCTTCAAAAAGGCACAGATACAGTCCAAGTTCACATAGATTATGACTTTATCATTCTAAAAGATAATACTACAGAGGTTTTCAAGGCTTCTCAACAGACAGGACAGCCTTTGCTACATACAGCAGAAGGGATAGTAACAATACCTTTTACGGTAAAAGAACCCGGTAGTTATACTATCAGAGTTCCTGTGATGGGGATTAATTTTATTCCTATGGCTACAGAATATGCTGATTTTCCTGTCAAAGTGGAATAAATTTAAGAGGTTTATACTATGCATAAGAATGATTAGGCGATCCAGAACACACCTACGTAGGAATGATGCTAGAAAACATGGAAAATCGATTTCAGCCGCTGACTGACTTCCTACAGTATAATTAGTAGTACTTATGAAACTATTTTTGCCATTTGACCCTTCAAATTGGGATTTTCATCTCTGTTCTGCAGGCAATATACCTAGCAGCTCGTTGGTGGTCAAAATAGCATGTGCAAATTGCGGTCCATTGACTTCATACGCGGCGTGCATTGCTTCATGACTCAACGCAGCAGTTGCATCCTTAACGAGAGTAACATGGTAGCCAAGCTCCATGCCAAGACGAGCTGTGGCTTCGATACAGGTGTTCGCTAGCATGCCAACCAAAATTATTTTCTGAATCCCCCGCTGCTTGAGTTGTGAGTCAAGATCAGTATTGGCAAAGCCGCTTTGTGCCCAGTGCTCAAGCACGATTACATCACCTTCGCGAGGACCAAATTCAGGACTAAATCTCCACCCCAAGTTCCAGCAGCGAAATCCTGGGCCTCGTTTGCCCAGATTTGGGATGGATTCATATGCTTCCATCCCTTATAGCCTCCTTCTCGCCAGCGGTGATGAGGTACGATGATAACTTGGATACGCGCTGCTCGCACAATCAGCTTGCGCATATTGTCATAAAAACCGACTGCTTCGGCCGTCTCTTTAGTACCCTCATAGAACTTACCTCCTTCACTCATGAAATCATTGTAAGGATCGACTATCAGTAGAGCAGTATCGTCTGTAGAGTAGTTGGTGGTGGTGGTGGCAGTCGTCATGAGTTATCCCTCCCACTTCCCGTGAGCTGCCAAATGCGGCAATAACTGCAACTGCCATCAAGAACAGTTTTGAATTCATTGGCCTACCGAGTCAGGTTATATCATATATAAGAATTTGCTCAAACTAACATATAGATGAATGATTTGTCAGAAGTAGCTATTGATTCTGTTCCATGTGATAGTAATAGATTATAGTATTAACCATCTGAATTCACATATACACATATTATATTTCCTTTGCTAACTTATGCGAAATAACAAACATGCTAAGGCCACAATAATCATAGTAACTATGGCAATAGCAGCTGTTGTGACTTCATTATTTGCGGCCACCATGACGATAGGGCCGCGACAAGCTGACGCTTTGTCTATATACGACCCAGACGCTACCAACCCTGACACTTCGCAAGGAAGTATTAACCAACCACTCGAACAAGATGATTACACCACAACAACAACACCAACAGTAAGCTGCGCTATGGACACGATCGAAAGCCTTCAATCTTTCTTATCATGTCTTGGTGCAAAGTAATAACAGACTAAAAATGAAATAGGAATATACGTTAACTCAGATGGCCTAGTTGAATCATATGTCTATTGATCTTTAAATAATTAGGGAAATGCAACTCTGTCTTCTTTGGTGTCGCTAATTGATTGCAGCATTTTAATCAGTCCCAGCGATTCCAGTTCGTTATGATATTCATATACTTCTGCAGATGTAAGACCACCGCTGCGTTGGACCAGTTCTGTATCAACTACATTTGTATTG
>DASTUU010000227.1:0-2799 GCA_035759485.1 Nitrososphaeraceae archaeon | reverse complement strand
GATATATCTTAGAAAGTCAGGTGAAAACAGGACAGCAAAGATGATAGATTCTCCATATCATCCATATTCTGATGCCAAATTTACTTTGAATGAAAAGGGAACAGATGATTTAGAAGATGAGATTTCATCTATGAAGAAGAGCAAAAAGATTGAATAGGAATATAATGTATGGCTAGATGGCCTTTAGTAATCAGGAAGCATTAAGAGACAATATCTATCAAAGATATCCCCAAGAATCTAATAGAAGCAACACCTGGACCTAATTGTGCTGTACTCTAAGGCAAGTTTGACTAATCTGCAACTAGCATACTATTTTGCAATGATAATTCTAAAATATATCATCGACGTCAAATAAGGTTATTACCAATCCTAAGTTGATAATAATTTAATTTGTTATCTTAACCGATTCTTCTATTATTGTAATATTAATAATACAATCATGTGAGGTTCTATTTCGAAGTGAATAAATTTTATTGTTCTGATTTCATCTATTAGGAGATTTCTATCAAACTCTTATACTCATAAGCGCCAAGAGAATTATCAAAAGCATAGTGCACCTTTTTAAATTGGATTCTAAACTCGGAAACCTCTTGACTAATCCTACTTGGATCCTGCTTATCAATTACCACTCGTTTTATAAAATCGGCAATCTCTTTCATTTCGTTTTCCTTCATCCCTAGCCGAGTAATCTCTGGAACACCAATCCTTATTCCACTTGGATGCATATAGTGTCTTCCTAATTTGATGTCTCCGGGTAGTAGCTGCCTGTTCAAAATGATATTAGCCTTTTCTAAATCATTTTCAACGGTGCCCCCATCACCAAACTTCGAAACATCGACTGCTATTTGGTGTGACGCAGTGTACCCTCTTTTCTCACCCAGCACTCCAAAACCATGCCCTGCTAAAGCTTCCGCAATTGCTCTGGCATTTCTGATTACCTGCTTTGCATATTCTTTTCCAAACTCCAGTGATTCTGCCAAAGCAATAGCCTTACCTGCTACATGATGAAGATGATGGCTACTAGTGTTGCCAGGGAAGACTGCCTTTTTGATTAGTTCTGAATGCTTCTCCATGGACACAATAATCCCCCCTTGCGGACCCCAGAGAGTTTTGTGTGAACTCATAGTCATTGAATCTGCTCCTTCTTTCAATGGATCTTGAAATTCCCCACCTGCGATAAGCCCTGCTACATGTGCACCATCATAATTAACGTACATGTTATGATCATGCATAAAGTCTGCAAGTTCTCTAACAGGATGTGGGAAAAGGAAAAGACTTCCACCAAACATTCCTATTTTTGGAGCTTTGCCATCACGACTCATCTCCGAGATCTTCTTTTTTGTTGCATCGACATCAACTGTCATTTCTTCCTTTGAAAAAGGATAGTGTTCAATGTTTAGTCCATGAACAAGACCTGCAGTACCAAAGTGTTCTTTTTTTCCATGTGAAATATGTCCACCACTAGGAATAGAAGCCGCCATCATATAATCTCCAGGATTGGAGAATGCTGCATAGATTGCGAGGTTTGCAACCACTCCAGAAGTTGGCCTACAGTCTGCAAATTCTGCTCGAAATACTTTCTTTGCTAGTTCATTACAAATTAGCTCAACCTGATCTATGTAAATACAGCCTGCATAAACTCTCTCGCCTGGCCATCCCTCAGCATATCTATTACCAAAGTCTGACATTAATGCTTCTCTTACAGCCGGACTTGGGATATTTTCACTAGCAATAAGTGGAATTGACCTATCAAACCATTTGTGATGTTCTCGCATTAGTCTCAGAACGTTAGAATATTGTGATTTAGCACTCATTTCAGAATTCTAACAAGAGAGGTATTTTTCGTCTAATTTAAAATATCGCACGAATTGTCGTTGTTACCTAAGGTGATGAAAATGAGTTGACATGTATGAAAGATATCTATATCCAGTACATTTGATAATCTAAAACGACATAGCGATATTCATTCGTAAACTTGGGAAGCATTGGTTAGATTTATATAGATGTGTTATTGGACAGAGATTTTTTATCAAGTTTTCTGACAACGTTTTTATACACCGCTACTTTTATTGTGCCTCAATAGTTGCATTCGTATGGAAGCGTATTGCGTTAAATGTAAATCAAAAAGATCAATGAAGGATGAGAAAAAGGTAACGATGAAAAATGGAAAGCCAGCTACTCAGGGCATTTGTACTGTATGTGGAACAAAGATGTTCAGAATCGGTAAGTAAGATACTAAAAGTAATCTACCCTACCCTTCTCTTAGTCTCATTCTTATTGAAAAATCTTATCCAGATACCATGGGAATACTAGCTTACTCATCGAATCTACATTCTATGTATTTTGATCTAAAATGTAATAATATTCTTAGACGTATGAGTTAGACCACTTGATAACTATCAGAAACCTTGCCAACGAATACGGGAACGAGACCTTGATGCTTGAGTCTTTTCCTTTAGACGTATGAAATCAGTTTAAAAATTGCAATTGATAATAACTACTGCTATAACTTCTATAACTGCTTCTCTAAATCCTCAATATGTTACATTTAAAAGAGGTTTTCTGGTCTTGGGACTTGTAATAGACAAGGGGCCATCGTCTAGCTTGGTCTAGGATACCATCTCAACAAAATGAGGTATATGCCTGGGGCGCTGGCGGTCGTGGGTTCAAATCCCACTGGCCCCACTGAGTAAGTGGGTTCATATACTTTGGTCAAGCATACTCAGGTGCCCAGAGGTTGTCAAGGAGGTAACAGATGCCAGCTAAGCTAACAACTACTATTAACAAGATTCAAACAGT
>DASTUU010000226.1:0-3484 GCA_035759485.1 Nitrososphaeraceae archaeon | reverse complement strand
GTTCTTATAGCGAAATTGTCGCCTAGCACCTTTTTTGTTTCCAAAATGAGTTTCTTCATAGTCAATAGTTGGTCTAACAGGTTTAGGTACTATGATACTATCTTCATCGTCAATGAATGACATACTGAATTTGTGCTGCATAGAGCATATAGATTAATTTTAAGCTATTGAAGGTACAGCAGGAACAACCTGAGTTAGTAATGATGGAACAAGTACCGTGAGCATGGAAACCCTTTGGACTAGCTGAAGCTCATTTGAAGGTAATTGGCATGTATTGTTTACCTTGTAAGTCTGTGGTGGAAAAGCAACTGAAAGTTGAAAGCGGCATCCAACACATAGATATTGACTATGTGACAGCTAATGTTGCCGGTCCAGTTGGATCCTTAATTATAACAAAAGAAAGAAATTGAATATAGACTGGAAAAATCAGGTTACAATTTGTAAGAGCAGCCCATTAAAATGATAATAAATAACTAATTATAATGAGATTTCACTTGTGGTGTAGTCAAGATTAGATCTTAGGCAGAAAGACCTCTTTGAGATCCTTTTCTGAATAGGTTTCTCTGCCCCTATATTCTATCTGTCCCTTTCTGTCTTCTGCAAACTTTGGCTTATATCTTCCAAGCAATATTGAGTTCCCAACTACTGTTACAGAACTCATTGCCATCGCGAGACCGGCTAGCATAGGAAGCCAACCAAATATTTCCACACCCAGAAAAGGTACCAAAATTCCACCTGCTATTGGAATCAATCCCGTATTATAAGCAAAAGCCCAGAAGAGATTTTGTTTTATTTTTGATACTGTCTTTTTTCCCAAATCAAGTGCAGTAACAACATCTTTGATATCGTCCTTTATCAGTATTATACCACCGGTCTCCTTGGCAACATCCGTACCAGAGCCTATCGCAATTCCCAGATCTGCTCGTGCTAATGCAGGTGCGTCATTAATTCCGTCTCCAACCATTGCTACTAATGCTCCCTTTTTTGCTCCCTCAGATTTCAGCATAGAAATTACTTGTTCCTTTTCTTGTGGTAATACCTGTGCTATAACCCTATCAATTCCAAGTTTAGATGCAACTGCTTTGGCAGTTCTTTCATTATCTCCTGTAAGCATTACTATCTCTATACCCATTGACTTGAGCGAATCAATTGCTTGCTTGGCATTATCTTTTATAGTATCTGCAATGGCAATTATCCCTGCAAGTTTATTATCAATTGCCATAAGAGTGGCTGTTTTTCCTTGAGTCTCAAGGGCTGAAAGATCTGTATTGACTGCAATATCGTTCTCCTGCATTAACTTTCTATTTCCAATAAGGATCATATGATCTGCATATATCGCTCTAAGACCATGACCAGATACAGCTTCAAATGATTCTGGATTTGTTATCATTATGCCTTTTTCTTTGGCTTTATTGATAACAGCCTGACCTAATGGATGCTCTGACCCAGATTCTGCAATGGCGGCCAAACGAAGTATTTCATCTTCACCTAACCCAGACAAGTCTATTGTATCTGTAACGGATGGTTTTCCTCGTGTCAAAGTCCCAGTTTTATCAAATACTACTGTCTTGACCTTCTTGGCTATTTCCAAATATTCTCCGCCTTTAAACAGAATACCATTTTCAGCCCCCTTTCCAGTACCCATCATTAATGCAGCTGGTGTTGCAATACCAAGAGCACAGGGACACGCAATAATTATTACAGATACAAATGCCAAAAGAGAAAATGTTATCCCTATATCTCCAACGAAGTACCATCCAAATCCTACACCTACTGCCGCTGCCAATACAGCAGGGACAAAGTATTTAGCAACTTGGTCTACTAGCCTTTGCATTTGTGCCCTCCCAGTTCTTGCTTCTTCAACTAATGTAATAATTTGAGAAAGAACTGTGTCTTGGCCTATTTTAGTAGCTTTAACTTTTAACAGTCCGCTCTTGTTAATCGTGGCACCTATTACTTCATCTCCATTTTTCTTATCTATGGGAATGCTTTCACCTGTTATCGCTGATTCGTCAATAGACGACGATCCATATATTACAGTTCCATCCGTTGGTATTCTTTCTCCAGGTCTTATGACCATAGTGTCGCCCTCTTGTATCTGTTCTATTGGAATTTCAAGTTCTACATCGCTGCCTCCTTGTTCTCCTAAAATCTTGGCCATTTTTGGTTGAAGATCCAGCAGCCTTCTTACAGCATCAGAGGCCCTCTCCTTAGTTCTTGTTTCAAGTAGCCTTCCAATCAATATCAGTGTTATAATAATTGCTGCTGTCTCAAAATATACGGATTCAAATGGGAAATAGCCTGGAACTATGGTAACTGTAGCACTATATAGGTAGGCAGCAGTCGTTCCAATTGCAATAAGTGTATCCATATTAGAGGCTCTAGTCTTAATTCCGTCCCATAGTCCTCTGTAAAATCTCCATCCTATCCAGAATTGTAAAGGAGTGGCCAACGCTAGCAATACATAATTACTATAGTGCATAATATCCATGGAAAAGAGAGCACCAAATTGTGTAGGTAGCATATGGGGTAAGCTGAAAATTACTATGGGTATTGTAAGAGCTATGCTGATGGCAACATACATCTTGAGCTTCTTCAGTTCTTTTTCGGGTTGTGTAAATTCATCTAAGCACTGTTTACTACAAAAGTGGTATTCTCTTCCATCTTTATTGTATCTAATAGATTCAGGTTTTTCTTCAACAAACATACCACAAACAGGATCTTTAGCCATCTTTCTTGTCTTTTATACAGAAAAACACATGTATAACTGTAGGGCTTTATAATTGTAAAAAATATAATAAGGTTGGGTTAAAATAGTTGGAATACGCCCCTTCAATTAGACAATTATGACATGTCTATTTTAAAATCACTATTAAAAGATGGTCGTAAGTCATTTGAGATTTCACGTGAGACCGGCATCACAACCCCAACCGTCAAGGCTAGATTTACTAGACTTGTCAATGTTGGACTTATAAAGTCAGTATCTCCGATTATTGATTTTAACATAATAGAAGAAGAAAATATTTTAAGCCCAGAATATGAGCAACATCATGATAAAGGCAACAAGAATTCTAAGGTAATAAAAAATGAAGATCACAAGAGTATAAATAAAAGATATCTTAGGCAGCAACAAGATATCAGATCTAAAATTAGAAAAGGACTGAAAATAAAACTATATTGTGAATTCTGTAAGGGTCCTATTTCGGCCAATCCATATGTTTTTAAGTTTGCAAATTTTGAGCGATTTTTCTGTTGTACTGGATGCATGGCTGGGTACAAGCAAAAATATGCTGGAAGAATAGAGCCAATAAAAAGGAAATTTGAGGGAACTTAGAATACCTAATATATTTCAATCCACATTAGTTTCATGTGGCTAAATCACAATCACAAGCACCGTCTCAATCCCAATCCCAATCCCAATCTCAGCAAACCATTCAATTCATAGGCCAATCCTATAGAAATTTCATAGAAACAGTCCATTCAC
>DASTUU010000225.1:0-16805 GCA_035759485.1 Nitrososphaeraceae archaeon | reverse complement strand
CTATCCAACCTAATTTTTTACTAACTGGATTCACCATGACTGCCATCCGCACCTTCTACCTCCTGCCTTATTTCCTGTTCCAGTAAGAAATGAAAGGTGTAAATTCCCAAAAAACCAAAAATTTCACAAGGATTATGAGTTTTAGAGCTAAAGAAGAAAGCCGTCCTCGTCATGAGAAATCAAGAAAAACAGAAAATGTACTTGTGTTACAAGGAGGAGGCTCTCTAAGAGCATTTGCATGTGGTGTATTCAAAGCTTTAGTAAAAAAGAAAATAAGAATAGATATAGTTGCTGATACATCTATTGGAGCCATAAACGCAGCCATAATTGTTGGAAGTAAAGGTGACCATCCTGAGAAAAGAGCTTGAAGAGTTCTGGTTAGAGATTGCAGAAGGTAACCATAAGATTATACCTGATATTTATCTTATCGATTATGATAATAATAGTGAGATATTATACCAAAGCAAATATCTTCTGCTTCAGCCAATGCCGCAATGGGTTTGAATCGTACTATTATAGGATTGAAAGGTAGATTCAACCATGTTGCCGTGGTGGATTTATGATTTATGTGGGCTTTTATAATGCATAATGTTATGAAAGTATAATGTTATTTTACAACTAATGAATTGCTGTAAACTTAGAAAAAGTACCTATTCAATTTTATATTCGGCACGGTAGTATATACAAAGTACCTTAAAGATAAAAGCAAGACTACCATTTCAGTAGACGATATCAAGATAAGTGAGTAAACTGTGCTCATTAGAGCTTGTAATCAAACTCATGTGGCTATAAAAGTATAAGGAAACGGAGGAAACACAAAAAGGTATTACTCGTAATAATTTTCTTCACACAGGGCAATGCTGCATATTGCACTATGGACTCCTTTGATTATCGAGAGTTATTCAGAACATAATCTTGATAAATTTTGCTAGCGTGGAAAGAGTGTCTTATGATATAATGCTGATGGTATTAGGTACGTACCACGTTAATGGTCACAACTATAAAATTTTTCCCACCCTTGGTCCTGAAAAATCTTTTATCATTTATTTATATACTTTTTATAAAATATAGAATGCGTTTAACGAATGGCTTGACTCAATGACAGATGTTACACAAACTGTTTTTCACGATCATGCTGAAGAGATATCACAAGAACTAAGGAGATCAGAATCTGGAGCACATTTTCTTATAGTATATCCTGATCTGCAGACGTTAAGAGAAATGTATTCACATTATACCAAATCTGCTCTTTTTGATGGAGATGAAATTGTAGTAATCCTGCCATTTTATGAAACTGCAGATAATGTAAGACGGGTACTGTCAGAAAATGGTGCCAATATTGATGTAAGAAAATATCAAAAAGAACAATCATTATTGGTTATGGATTCTCTAAAGGGCTATTTCGGAAAGGAGGGTATAATGCCATTTGTAAAGCAAACAGTAAAGTTTGCTAAGAATTCTGGTAAAAGCAGCGTATCAGTATTAAGTGATATGGGTTCTTTTTTTTACTATAATAAAAAAGACAATTTAATGGACTGGGAGATGAAATTACCTCACAGGTTCGAAGGGAACCTAAAAGGTTTTTGTCTATATCATAGGCAAGACTTTGATGCAAGATTTTCTGAGAGTGATCAGCATATTCTTCTCAAACATCACTGCAAAGCCTTCGATTTATTACCTTTCTAGACACTATTAAAACTGGATTGTAAGAGAAGATGTGCGGAATATCGTTACTTAGACTAGTGATTTTAAAGAAGCTGTTAAACAGACACTTTATGAAGAGTATATAAACGCCTATAATGAAAAATACCCGCTGTGGTGAAATATTGGCATCTAGGATTAGTAACTTTATTGCGAAGGCTGTAAAGCAAAGATGGCCCTGCTATAGACTTCAAGATCCAGAGCATCGATTCCTACAGGGGCAATGAAGAACAGCTGGAATAGAAACTTCAATAAAGCTATTATAACAATTATTACCACAATGATTATGATGATGTAGATTAATGTACCAAGTACCATATACTGATCTTCTATATGTGAGAAGAGATTTATGCTTTTCATGATATTTCTAGCTACTTTTGTTATAGGTGTAATCACAAGAAATGGTCTGGCGACTGGCAGAAATAGTTACAATAAGTTCTTCACCTTATAATAAGTGCAGTAGTGTTATGAGCTCATTACAAGTGACAACTGGACCAAAATTTGTAAAGCAATTTCAAACTGAACTATTGCATACTCTGTTTGACTCCTGAATATGCTAAAAAACTTAAACGTCTGAATATGCAAAATCTAACAAGAAATTTGTATGTAGCTGCGTTTCTTTTGCCTTAGTTAGATTCATAACCGTACCAGCTCAGATGTTAACAAGATTATAGCTGGGTTACTGTGTGATCAGCTCTATTTAAGCTATTTTGTTAGTCTATTTTTTTACGCGTAGCGAATAATAGATGCTATCTATTTATTTTTGGGCTCGTGCTCATTATATTGAAACAACAGCAAGTCGCTATTATAGTCTGAAATACTATCGGGGGAGGGAGGGTCATAAAGAAGGAACGGTATTGTACCGTACTTATTCTAGGAAATATTAAGGTATATTTCCTTTGAGACAATAACAACGTTTGGGGAGAAAATATTATGAAAGCTATGAACCATAGGTATATCAACAAAAATTGTCTTTATCCACTATTATCATTCTGGTGGAGTATAGGTTAGTTAACTGAAGATGTCTGTAAGTATTAGCCGGTCTAACCAGCCTATAGCTTCTTGGTATTCGGTAGAATTACTAAGAGATAGACCAGTATTTGCTAAGGACTTGGCAATATTCGGGTCAGTGGTTAAAGCTTTGTTAAACCACTTACTGGCTTCTGCTGTGTTATCTAGTTTATCATAAACTAAACCAATACCTATCATAGATTCTGCATAGGTAGGATCAATGGACAAGGCTTTTTCAAACCATACAAGAGACTGATTATAATTACCCAATTTGTATAATGCTAGACCTTTGTTTGAAAGAGGAATAACATCATCTGGATCTATCACTAAAGCTTTATCAAACCATATCAGTGCATCTTCATAGTTACCAAGTTTGTAAAGAGACCAACCTTTATCGTATAGGCCAACTGTATCATTCTGATCTATTGCTAAAGCCTTGTCAAACCATACCAGAGCCTCTTTATCTCTACCTAGATTAGAAAGATCATGGCCCTTGTTAACTAAGGCATTAAGATCGTTAGGATCTATGGCTAAAGCTTTGTCATAATATGATATGGCTTCTTCATATCTGCCGAGGTCAGAAAGACTTACACCCTTGTTTGTTAAGGGGTTGATACTCTTGGGATCTATGGCTAAAGCTTTGTCAAAAATTGGTAGGGCTTCTTCATTTCGGCCCAGATCACCTAGGGAAGACGCCTTGCCATTTAGTGCAACAACGTTATTGGGCTCTATAACTAGTGCCTTATCAAACCATTGAAGGGCATCTTGGAACTTGTCCAAGTTGTAGTATGCCCTGGCCTTGTTAATGATAGCAGAGGAGTTGTTTGGATCTATAGCTAAAGCCTTGTCAAACCACATCAGGGATTCTTGATAGTTACTCATATTATATAACTCCACACCTCTTTCAACTAGATCATTTAATTGATTTGCCGCAGACATATTTCCTGTTTCGGAAGTCTGATTAGTACTCATACCATATCCTGAGCCTGATTCTGAGATAAATTGAGATAGGATGATTGCAAATGATAGCATATAACAGAGCAGAATTAGATATAGCTTTTCGGTCATTCTTATGGCCGCCTAAGCCGACTATATAAGCATATCGTGGTAAATGTAAAGCCCTTAGTCACCACACTCTTCCACCTTGTAAGATGTACAGTGCGCTGTTAACTGCCGGAATGGGAATTGTCGCTATAGCAGGACAATCAGTCGAAGCTGCTCCCTACAACTAAAGTAAATACTCAGTCAAGATAATATTCTTGATTGCACTCTGGACACTTCTGAGTGTGACACGTAGGTCGAAAGTCAAATCAGCGAGTATATCATTTACCCATTCTAGAGAAGTCATTAGTCCAATAATTAACTCCTGAAGTAAACCGTAGGATACTTTACTGCTGCGTCCTTTATGATAGTCCTACTTATGGTATCACCAGTATTACTAGTTAACTTTACTTTTGCTCAAGGCCAGGTCTAACCTCTCAGTATCATGGGGGCATTAACAACTCTTCCGTATTTTGAGTCTACAAGTCTAGCGAGACTCCTTGCTGCGCTTATTCGGCCTCCTGTATGGCCTATCGAAGAGGCGGCAGTCCAACCATTTAACATCATATCAAAATTACCAAGAATAATCAACTTCTCCTTTGATCGTGAAATAGCTACATTAAGATCCTGTAATGTTCCTGCCGCTCCTACATTTCTCTCCGAATTATTTCTAACTAATGAAAATATAACAATATCTGCTTGTGTGCCCAGTGCACCTGTTGTTGTAGTTACTTTAGTATCATAATCTCCCATTCTTTGCAAATAATTTCTCATGATGTGCTTTTGAGCAGTAAATCTGGTAACTATGACTTTAGACTTGCTGCATGT
This sequence comes from Nitrososphaeraceae archaeon, assembly GCA_035759485.1. Taxonomy (GTDB): domain Archaea; phylum Thermoproteota; class Nitrososphaeria; order Nitrososphaerales; family Nitrososphaeraceae; genus TH5893. The sequence goes on along the minus strand of DASTUU010000225.1, from coordinate 12,224 downwards.
GATTTTAGCTAAATGGTTAGAGATTTTCATACAAGCTTTTGCTTCTAATTCATTTGCCCAAGAGCTAGGTCCCATCGGTCGTTCATTACCATTGACATCAACCCATGTGATGACTTCGTCTGGCTGGATTATATCCCGATACTCAATGTCCGGTAGCACTTCTACTGTTAGTCTTCTTAAGGCTATCTCAGGGGCAGATTTCAAACCTCCATAATTGGCAAATTCATTCACAAGAGCAGAAAGCCTATCTGGAAGACGGTGTGATATACGTAAAGTGTCCCACCTAGATCTTTTCATAACCCACTCAATTGCACTATAATCTGAGTTGATAGGACTATCAACACGCAGAGGATGGATTTGAAAATTTAAATCAGATGGTTAATGCGTATTTGTTAGGTGAATTTCCAAAGCATCAGGGCATAGGTAATCCACAAATTAGAAACTTGATAGAGAGACTAAGAGCTAGAGATATTGTAGATCCAATTACAAAAGATATCAGCGTAGACTTTTATCGGAGGATAACGGTTGACATGTTTTATGAATGGTTGACACCAAGATACAAAAAACAAAGATCGGCTACAACTTTGAAGAATTATTATGCAAGGTGGATGGATATCTTTTGGAAAGACCCTGAATTAATCAAAGGGCTATCAGAAGACGTTAGGGCTTACATATGTGATGCCATGAGAAGATTTGCGGAATGCTGGAATCAAACATACTCAGACCCAGAAGTCAAAGTTCTGGTAAATGAGTGGATAGAAAGATATGAATTCAATCGTGGTATTGCATACAAGAAAAAAACCAGAGCAGTTGATAAGAAATTTATCGGAGAAAAGCTCAGATTATTATTTGATACATACAAAGGAAATGTGGATATTTTAGTCCGCTTTGCAGCCTTTACAGGACTGAGGGGCACAGAGATTGACCATGTAAGAGAACATAATATATGTAGTAATCTGGGAGCCTGTACATGTGATAAAATCCATGTAGAAAATAAAGATAATGGTTTATCTATCATACACATAAATCGAGATTTTGGAAATAAGCATTGCTGGTTTACAATTGTGCCTACAAAACTTTGGGAGCGATTTAGAGTTCTGCCAAAAGAAATGACAGATTATTCGACAAGAAAAATATTACACCAGTCATTTATGAATCTAACAAACAACCAAACTATAATGTAAACAGACAATCTGAAATGAGAGAGCCTGGTGCTGAAGTTCTGGCTGGTCGGGCCAATTCAACAAGTGCAATTCATTATTCTATGCATATGATTGATATGATGACAAGGGCCACAATTGATGGTTGGAAGTCATTTGGAATTGATATATTGGAAGAAGCCAATCAATAATAATAATATTAATAATAATTAACCTGATTGTGGGCTTCCAATAAAGCTTTTTAATTCCATTAATTACTGATAATGGTCAGGCAGGGAGGAGGAGCTACTGGATTGGCCTCTAGTAAAATTGCACACAAAGACGATCAAAAAATTAAATATAAGTATGATTCTCAAAAGGATAACACATGGGATTCAATAGCAACAAATTATGACTGGATTAGCTTAGCACATCTCTCTAACAGCTTTATTATATTAATGACACTTGATGAAATTAAAAAGCCTGTAACAGCAGGAGAGATAAGTGAGTTTATTGCTCTGAGGTCCAAGGGACGCCTATACAAGGTTTCGGCCACAATAAAGGATAGCCTAGATAATAGGCTAAATAGAGAAGGCTTGGTAGTAGAAGATCATAGTATGGCAAAAGAGCAGGATGAGAAAAGGTTACTCAAAGCAGCCCACTATACAATAACACCTAAAGGACAAAAATTATTACAAGGCTGGATTGCCTTTTTATCTGCTTTTTAATAATAGCATGCAGTAGTATGTTCAATTTGTCGTATTTATTTGCGATGTTATAGTTTATACTATTAAGAAGACAATGAGTCAACTGCCCTAATTTTAGAAATTATGTTTTTCTGTATTCGTTTCTGTAATAGTCATTCCTTAATTGTAAATGAGATAATAGCCTTTAATTGCTCGTTGTAGGTGTAGACATCCAAGCTCAATACCTAGAAATATACCTTATGCTACAAGGCTTTGCGTTAAACAACCATACTAGCAAGCATTTCTTTGGCGGCACTCAGAGGAACTCCAAGCGATAAAGCTACACAACTAATCATCCTAGGAGCCGAACTACCTTTTCATTCTTGTCCTCCTGACCCCAAGAATACTCGACATGATTCTTTCTGTAAAGATCAATTAGTTTCTGCACTCTTTCTGGAATTATCCTGACATAAGGCTCTTCCTTATCTTCCTGCGTTAAACCATATGGTTTTAGTTTCATATTGCTATCTTATAGTTATAAAACAAACCTGTAACGTAATGATATTATAGATACCGGTGATTTCTCTGAGACCTTCTTCGCAGCCTGATAATAAGTAAAACCCTTGCTCAAGTATAGTCTAAGTTCTGAGTTTGTCCTCTCACTGTCCTCTTTACTGTATTTCCTCATTTCGAATAGCTAATTCATCTTGACATTTTTATTTGTGGCTATTTGATCTGCAATTGTAGTAACAACCTTCAGGTGATGAACCGCACATCTTCAATGCCTTTAGCAATTAATTAGCAATTAGTAGATAGTGTAGATGCAGTAACTAATAATTAATTGCAGCAATCAAATATCCTAAACTAAACGATTTAATATTTGATAATATCTTGTTTGTGGTGTATACAAAAAATTGGAAGTGATGATTCTAAGATTTTGTGTCTATGGTTTAACAGTACTCTGAATATAATTCAGATCCTTTCCGAACGTGTTGAGACACGAGGAGCATTCTTGGAAATTTTTGAATATATTCTTCGTGAATTCATGGTACTGGATCCTAGTAAGCTGACAAAAACAGAAAAAAATAAGCTCCTGAATGTATTTGCTGACCTTAAAGGTAGGGAATTGCCTTCCTTGCTTGAGCAACTTACTACCCACAATCCTATACGGAAGAAGATTGATAATGGTATCCTTGAAGTCTTAGGGTTTACTAAAAAAGAAGCAAACGAGCTTTTGCAGTTCCTGTATCCTGCACTAGCCAAAGAAATACAGAATCTGAAATCACTAATGGAAGGTTGACTATTTGTACAAATAACTTATAATATTGCATACCTTCTCCTTTGATCGTGAAATAGCTACTAAGATCCTGTAATGTTCCTGTCGCTCCTACATTTCTCTCTGGGTTATTTCTAACTAATGAAAAAATGACAATATCTGCTTGTGTACCCAATGCTCCTGTCGTCGTAGTTACTTTAGTATTATAATGGCTGAATAGACTGCAAACTGTGATGGAGAACCCTATTCCGTAGTGAAATTAGCATTGGCATAGAACAAACATAATACTTCAAGAGATTGATATATATCTATATAACAACTTCAGCAGTTACACTAGTGGCTATTTCAACGTATGAATTGTAATATAGGTATATTCTAAATCTTTTTTCTACCCTCATTTTATCTTGGGTACAAGCACTAGTCAATTAATGATCTGCGGACAAATCAAAAAATTGAATAATGGGGCGATCACTGATAGGAATTCATTCAATCTAGTAAACTGTGTAAATTGAGTGTACTAATTACGCCTATAAGAGTATAAATTGTGTGTTGACTTTTGTGTAATTTTTGGTATCAAACTATGTCTAATTGATATCAAGATGTTTAGCATATTGATTTGGGATATTCAAGCTGAACGTCTACAAGTATATCTTATGTTACAAGGCTTAGCGTTGAAAAACCATGTTAGCAAGTATTTCTTCAGCTATAGTTTGAGTAACCCCAAGCGATAAAGCTGCACAATTAATCATCTTATGAACCGAACTACCTTTTCGCATTGTGTCCAACGATCTGTTCATACTGCGAATCGGATCTGGTGAGGAAATGGCATCGATTATTATTCGTCCCCAAACCTTTTGTTTCTCTTCAGAACTGAAAATAGATATAGTTTGGTCCATTTCTTCAAACCTAGGAGCTAATTTTTCAAGTATGTCAAACAATCGAGCCTTTTTTGGATCTTCATAGGAGGACCTATTACCATTGTAATTTGCTTTGGCAAAAAAACCTTTGTCTCTAAGTTTAGAGTCTCCAACCCGTATTATTTGTGCTAGTCCTTGGTGTTGACTTAAGTCATGTCGATCTGCATTAGACTTTCGGCTAAAATCCTTTTTACATAAGGTACATACGTAATTAGGTTTTCCCATGTCGGACAATATCGAGTACGAGCCCTATAAATCAATCATTTGAGTGACTCTGAGTCACTCATTTTATACGGTCATTAGATCTTCGTGCCCTGGACCTACTGTTATGCCATTTTTTTCATGTGTTCAGATTTGCAGATTATGGAAGTGTTACATAGATATATATCAGCATCATTAGTTAACAGAGCCCCTATCTCTTCAAGTTTTAATGAATCCACGTTTACCAAAAATTTTCTAGATGTTGAACTTCTGATTTGCTGTGTTGCCACAACAGATTGCACACACAAAATTCAGCAGCACAGTAGTAGGTAGGCTTAGTTATATTCATCCCGCATCGCGTCCCAAAAAAATGAAATACCAGTAATAGATCATTCTTTCATTAGGCGTAAAAACTTACTTAATGATGACGTGACTGATACATACATATACCAGGTTCGATCATTCATGCAGAGAATTTTACATATTTTGATATCTTTTAACATATTTTATGTTAGACGGAATAGACAGATTGATTTAAGCTCCTATAATCCTCATTGAAATTGTATGATTAAAAACATACCACATGTTTCCCAAACAGAATTATAGTAAATGATATATAGATATATAACATTCGGAGTTTAGTTTAGTTAGTTGTATCTAACTTAAGAATAATCTGCTTGTTGCTATCTATCATTGCAACTCTTATAAGCATGTTCCAAACAGATATTTATTTACAACCTCCTTACATGTCTACCTGCTTACCTGTCTGCTTTTAGACCTGTTGCATCATCGTTAGAATATGACTAATGTAGGTTTGAAACAACTTTAGATTTCATGATTAATAATAATATATCGTATGATCATTGTCACAATACTTGCCGGATTGGCTTATTTATCTTTGGGGAATGGATCTATTACAGAAAGGAGCGAGTACATATTCCTAATTCCTCTTATGGAGACTTGGTACAACCTCTTATGAATAATATGGGTCTATCGTCAACGTAGAATCTAAAAGGTAGTGGCCCTGGAAGGTCATCAAATAAATTCTCCGTGAATGTTTTCTCTTCCTCGATTTCAGTCCTACGATCTGATAAATTTACGTAACCTAGATAAATCGTGTGCACAAATATGATACCTGTGATCAAGTTTTCTGAAACAATACCTCCGCAAGAATATGAAAAGAAACGAAATGGGGTAGTAGGATTGTTGACAAAGATGAAGGGGGACTACCTCATGAGTCTTTCATATTTAAACGATCGCCTGAAATTGGATGAAAAATATCCGCCAGCGTATGTGGTGAGCCGAATGGTGGATGAAGGAATTCTTGATAACGGAGCGTTCTACTATATAGATAGCAACAATAAGCGAGCGATGACGGTAGGATACAAACTAAAACAATAACGACCTTCTAATATAAGGACAATTCATTATTTGTAATATTGTTAGTCAGGAGTCAGAGTCTCGCCATATAAGAAATCCGTCTTTTCTTATTATCGTGTCTATTGATTTCGAAAGAAACCTATTCTTAATCAAAGTATCCCTGTCACCTACAATTATTGTCTTCCGTTTACTTCTGGAAAATGCTACACACGATCTTGGTATATTGACAAACCCCAGAGATTGTTGGTAATCCATATTATTATTGGATCTTACCATTGAAATTATAGTTACTTCGTCTTCCTGACCTTGAAATTTATCTATAGTTCCAATTCTCAGTCCTTTCTGCAAGTTCAATTGAAGCATCCTTTCCTGTTGTTTGTAAGGGGTCGTAACTATTATGTTGTTTATTCCCATGCAAAAATAGCCGTCTACAATATCTTTGATCATGAATACCTCACCTGTGTTCACAAAGTGCATCTGCTCTCTGCTATAGCCGTCTGTGTCAACAAAAACCACCTTATTTTCATGTTTGACTATTCTTCTAACGTTATTGTTCGTGTCATGATATTCCTTTTTACATATGTCTGCAGTTGATATATCTTTGACAGAATTATGTGCAGCTAACTTATTCTCATAATACGGATTAATCAAATCTAAAATGTCTTGGTTGAACCTGTATTCCGTTCTAAGTAATGTTGTTTTGAAATTGTCAAGGATAGAGCGGAAGATACTGGAGGCAATATAGTCGTGGGAAGGAGGCGGAAGTTGCTTATCATCGCCTATAACTATTATCTTACCGTTATTGTCCCTAACTGAAGAAAACAGCATTCCCATTCTATCCAATCTTACAAGTCCAGCTTCGTCTATGAGTACAGCACCCGCCTGTACAATATTTCCCAAATCCTTAGCACTGTAATCAGTGCACAATATTATTCGGGCATTCTGTAAATAGTCCCTACCCGCAGCGATCTTATCAATAGAATAACTGGAGAAAGGACAACATTGTTCTTGCACCAAATCATCTAGCGAGTACTGTTTCCTTAAATGAGGATGTGTAGAACTTAGCTCTGAAAGATTCCCATATCGTATTATGAATCCCCGTGGTAACTGAAGATTTGCCTGCTTTGCAAGATTATCTATTTTGACAAGGATGCTGTTTATCATTGCATTTGTTGGCGAAACAATCAGGACTGGAGAATAGTCGGTTATCAAGTTGAAACAACTTTGTGAAATAACTGTGGACTTTCCTGTTCCGGGTGGCCCAGTTATAGGAACTACACCCTCGTTTTTAATCCTCTCTACTGCATCAATTTGTTCAAAGTTTTTTTCCTGCTCTCCATGATGAAATTCTTCTGTATCATCGGAACTATCACTACTATTGATAGTCAAATAGTGTCGACCTCTTTGACTGAGAAGATTTCATTTCTCCTTTGTAGTATTATGTCTACATAGGGAGAATTCCTAAAGAAATCGTCAAGATATTCTATTGTTTTAAGATTGCTGAATCCAAACCTGTCTATTGTGACAGGGTGCTTATATCTATCTTCATACAATAGAAAATATAAGTCATTTCTATATAGCTGTAGCCTGATATACCCATCTGAGAGGTCTATGTCTGTTATTGTGGCTGTGGGATTGCTCCCTAAATTTGGATTTCCGTCAGAAATGGTAACATAGTCACCTATACTGAAATCAATGAAAGTATTTGCCAAACCGTTGTCCTGTAGTCCACTACCATCTTTGTTAAATAATAATTTGATTTCCTGACTTTCAGGATTGATACTGTTGATATCAATTTTCAGGTTAGTTACGGCTGCTCCTTCTTTTTGTCTCTGTTCAGGGTTTCTCAAACAGACATATACTTTCCATCTATCAACATACGATACCTCTTCCCGTATCCTCTTGGACAGCTTGAACTCCTCTCTCCTTCTCATTTGATTTTCCTGCGTTAGCTTATAGTTGCTGGCGAACGACCATTCTAAACAACCTGTTTTTAATGGACAGTTTGGACAATATCCGGTTACATTTGGCGAGATTTCAGATTTCCATAACCTTATGAATTTATCTACTGTAGCGTAGACTTTATCAAAATCAAACTTTTTGCGTTGGGCATCTTTGTCTGAGAACTGCCATGTGTATTTTGGTGGAGTTTTCAAATTCAATGCCTTCATTAAAAGTAATGCTTCTGAGTCGGCCTGTAAGTTCCATCGTGAATTTCGTGGTCTGGCTTTACCCGTTTTAATTTGAATAATCTCGACATCATTTATGTTTGCTCGAGTAAGCTCTTCTGAAGTAAGATATGTGTTCTTCCTGTTTGCAAATCCACTGTAAGGCAGATTTGCCAGTTCAATCTTTACTAAATCCAATCTCCCCTCTAGCGGGATTTGGATATTACGTATGGTAAACTCAGGCCTGAATACTATCGTTTCGAATCTCTGGTCTTCTATTTTTCTTCCTTTCCTTTTGATAATAGGAGAAAGTAATTGGTTAACAACTCTTTCTGCCCTTACATCTAGGTCTTCCATGATAACAGGAAGCGGTCTTTCGACTCCCGCAAGTACAAATCGCTTCCAATTGATGTTTATGTCCTCAATTGTGTTGCTCCTAAAAATTTCTATTGCATCAGCTTTAGATATTGTTGAGTCCTTTGCTTTTCTAATATTGTCTACTATCTCCAAGATAGACTTTATTACTATTCTATGGACTGCACTTCCAATTTCACCTGAGGCACTAAAGTCCCCAGATTCCATTCCCAAAAAATCAATATTATAAGCAGCCCTTTCACACATAGCAATGTGGGCAACTGCACTTATCCTCGGGATGACAACAGGCTTAATCTCACGAATGATATCATTAGCAGATATCGAAGCAAGTAATTGAGAGGATAGTTTCGAATCTGATATCAATGAAATCCCTCCATTAGCGTCAGTTTTGTGCTACGCATAATGCGGAAGGAAGATAGTGTTTTAGGAACAGCACCTAATAAACCACATTTACTGTATATTGAGACTTTTATCTCCTCAGTCCGCTTAGCTAGCGTTTCCACGACCTGTAATAATATTGCCTAATATATAACCACAAGCAAGTTACTAAAGTTACTTTTATTACTAAGGCGCATAATATTACATTATTGAGTGCTTTAGAATCACTGAGAGTTCATATCGCGCCTGTAGGATTTGAGGTAGACCGTATTGTTATGCCCGCACAGAAGATGAGGGCTGACAGGGTATGGCTCCTAAACCATGATAAGCCTGAAGAAGACAAGGGGAACCCCTTCATACCGCAAGTTGAAAAGAAACTGAAGGATTCCAATATCGAATGCAAGAAAGCTCAGGCAAACAGGACGGACTTGTTTGATATCCTGAGGGCATTTCACCAGATTATATTAGAAGAGAAATCTAATTCCATACTTGTCAATGTTTCAGTAGGCAGTAAAATACAAGCTATAGCATCAATGATGGCCTGCATGATGTTTAAAGACATTGTAACTATCAAGCCATATTACGTGGTGCCCAAGAAATACAGCATAATTCCCCAGCAACGACAAGAGACCGAGGGCATGAAAGAAATAATCGCGCTTCCAGATTATAAGATTGAAATTCCAAGCAAGAAGCTTGTTAAATGTTTAGAACTGGTAAATGATTATGATGGAGGAAAGATATCAAAGAAGAAGCTAAAGGATATTGCAATCCAAAATAAACTAATACATGAAAGGAGCAGAGAGGACAATAGGGGTGATGAGTATTCGGAACAGGCTGGATTTATGGCTCTCAATAAGACCTTAATTGAACCCCTTCAAAGCTGGAGATTTATCACGGTAGAGAAAGTTGGTTCACACCATGTTGTATCGTTAACTAATGAAGGCAGAGATGCTCTAAGATTTCTAAATGTATAATCAAAGCTCATCAAAAAGCTTGAAGGTTTTCTATACTATCTGCTTCCGGTCATCGTAGAATAGTATTGCAGTATCAATTAACAATTTTAGGTCTCGGGGACGTTTGTGGTACTTTGAGATAATAGAAAGCGTTTTTTCAGCAAACCTCTTAGATATTATGGTTCGTCCTATAATTTCAGATCCTGATCTATCTAAAGGTTTATAGAATAAAATCAAGATAATCCCATAGTCATTAAATGCAAATTATATCTCGTTTTTCTTGCTTGCAATCTGAAAGCTCTTCAAATAGTTCATGTAGCGCATCTTTCACCTGATCGTGTTCCCCTTGGAGACATCTGAATGACACAGGTCATTTTTATACTGCTTGGCATGGACTGATCTTCATTTCTATTATTCGTCTGCACGCCAGCAATAGGTCTATTGCACGACTTGCCTAGGCCAGTATTAATATTACCTTCCGGCAGGTATCTAGCAGGACTATTTGGCAGCTAGAGATATGTAGCACCTTACCATCAAAAAGTAATGAGGTGAAAAGGTGACAAGAGATTCTGGCTCACAAGTTTACACAAGTGAGCAGCCAACACGAGAACGTGTTGGGCTCGTCATGGATGGCTCTAATGCAGAGGTTGCAATAAAAACTATTGTTGCAGCAGAAGATGCCGGAGTACGACAAATATGGATGACTCAACCACCTTGGTGGCCAGACGTCTTAACGACATTTGCAGCAGCAGCGACAAAAACATCTACAGTGCGCTTTGGTACGTCCATTGTGCCAACCTACCCACGTCATCCGCTCGTTGTGGCACAGCAGGCTCTAGCTCTGTATGACATCGCATCTAGTCGGATGCGCCTTGGAATAGGTCCCAGCCACCGCTTTATCATAGAGGACATGTATGGCTTACAACATAGAACACCTTTAGCTCATCTGCGTGAATACGTAGAAATATTGCATGCTGCACTTTGGGAGGGGAAGGTCGATTATCACGGAGACTTCTATAACGTTGCAGCCACTTTACCCCGTAAGCCCCAGATTCCAGTGCTTATTTCGACTCTAGGTGAGAAGGCTTTTCAATTAGCCGGGCAAATCGCCGATGGAGCAATATCATGGGTATGTCCTATTCAATATTTGTGTCGTACTGGAATTCCGGCCCTACGCACGTCAGCAGCTGCTGTTGGAAGATCAGTGCCTCCGATGGTGGCACATGTTTTAGTGGCACTAAGCGAGGATAGGAATTCGATACTGTCAGCAGGTCATCAGCTACTTGATTTCTATGCAAAAGTACCTTTCTATGCAAATATGTTTTCTAATGCAGGCTTTCAGCCAACATCCGATCAGACTGTACCTGATTCACTTGTAGATAATTTGGTAATATTTGGGAATGAAGACATTGTGGCTGCACGGTTTACTGAACTTCTTGCAACGGGTTTGGATGAACTGATGGTAAGTCTTGTGCCGATAAAAGATGCTGTCAATGAGATGAGACAACTCATGCATTTGATCGGTCAACTCTAAAGGCTGCTAAGGAGCAATGTTATCGAGGCACGGTCGTAAGTAAGTACGAATAACAATCTATGACAGAGTGGCCAATGGGCAAGCGGTAGGTCTTAAGTGTTCGTTTGGGGACTGCAATGAGTACCTTTTATATATATGGGAAGTCAATTATGGACACTAGTCATACAAGACAAGGGGGTAGATCCTTGTCTTGAAGCTAGATTCGGAGAGAGACTAAGCGTATTTAGGCATAGGATATGACAAGCCTTCTTTTCTATAATTCTTCCAACAATCCTCATGAAAAAAGGACAATACCTCTAAATCAGGCTCATCTACATTCCATCCACAATATTTGCAGAATCTATCTCTATTCATATTTCTTTTGCATTAAAGCCCAATATAGTTCATGAAAGATACCTGCTACTCTAATTCATTTCATTTTATTTTAAACTACTAATTTCTCTTTAGTCTCTACTGTAGGTAGTGGAGCACTTTTATCTACTCTATATTTGAACAATTCTGAATAATCTAAACTTAGGATAACATTTCTTCCTACTTCTTTTATTTTAGACTTTGGAACATCAAATCTGTAATCATAACTTCCGAATATAACAATTCTGTCATTAGTTTCCCTCATTATATGCCCTATGCTATCTTCATTTTCTATCCTAACTCCTTTATTAAACAGTGGTTTGGGATACTTCCTTTCATAGGCCGCAAGGTCAAGATTCGTACCTTGTATCCATTCCTCTACAGGTATACTTGTAGGTAATGGTTCCTCACGTAATACTTTATACTTCATTACAACCTCAGTGAGGTTGAGGCCAATTAGCACATTTCTGCTAGTCATTTGAATTGCTGATTTTGGAATATCATATCTATCGTTGCTCTGACCAAATACAATGATTTTGTCTTGAGTTTCTCTAACGACGTATCCTATATATGGACAGTCTAATGTCATAACACCTCTGTTGAAAAATCTACCTGACGTCATTATCTTCGTATGGATACTCCATATATTTTTACAATGCTTAATACTGAGTCAAACAAATCATAAACACTTCAAACTAATCAGTAAGGAATACTAGTGGAGGGCTCATTAAGATCTAAAAGCAACCCATACATATAGGCTATCTTGGGGTGCTCATATTTCAGAAACAATAAAATCTTTTTTCATTGCTCATAATTTATACAGTTATCGAAACTGAATCTGAAGCCCGAATGCTAATGATATTTAT
>DASTUU010000224.1:0-16958 GCA_035759485.1 Nitrososphaeraceae archaeon | reverse complement strand
TAGTAGGTTAAAACGGCTATTGCCGTAGACAAAAAGAGTACGATAATGAACGTCAATACTGCTACTGCTTTTTTAAAACTCGGATTATTGCTGTTTTTAGTCAATAATATCGTTTTTGTTGTCATTTCAAATACAACCAACCAGGGTGGTTATGCGCAAAATAGCAACCCTAGCGCTAGTGATTCACTCAGATTTAGAAAGCCAGTTAATTTAACAAATAACCTTAGGGACTCTGTTTATGCGCAAGTGGCTTCGCAGGGAGACAACGTCTACATGGTTTGGCAGGAAAATCTACCATCCCCAATTTCTGAGACTACCAATTCAGTGAATTATGACATCTTCATGAAGAAAAGTATTGATGGAGGTTTGACATTTGGAAGGGAAATAAACCTGAGTAATAATCCTGGTTTTTCTGAGCATCCACAAATAGCAGCTTCTGGAAAGAATGTATATATAGTTTGGATTGATAATTCTCCTTCTATAGGTTCGTCAGAAGCAACAGAAAATAAGAAAATATTGTTTAGAAAAAGCATAGATGGCGGAAATACATTTGGTAAAACAGTCATCTTGAACGATATTCCTAATGCAGACTCTTTCAATCAAGAGATAGCTGCTGCAGGAAACAATGTCTATATCGTATGGCAAGTTGCCCCGCTGCCGACCGCAGATCAAGACAGTGTTGATGGTAGCAACGGACAAGATATTAACGCTGATAATAATGGTGACAAAAGCAGTATTAGCGATGACAAGCTTAGTAGTATATCGTTTATTGCAAGTGTAGATAATGGAGAAACTTTCAAGGAGGTTAAAAGCCTAAGCAATGAGGCTTTCAAGTCTTATCCAAAGATTGCCGCCTATGCAAATGACATCTATATAGTATGGAATATTGGTATAATCGGCGACACTAATGATTCTAATAACGCCAATAACATTAATTCAAACAATGGCATATTTTTCACGAAGAGCTTCGACAATGGAAATAGTTTCGGCAATCTCACAAGGCTAAATGCCGACTGGAATTCTATTGGAGAGTCCCAAGTTGCAGCCTATGGGAATAACGTATATGTTGTATGGGGAGGAGACCCTGACCACAAAGTGCCTGGTAACTTGTATTATACTACAAGCCCTGATAACGGCACTAATTTTTCTCTTCCGAGATCTCTTACAGAGAAAAATACATTAAATGTAGAAGTTGCAGCGGATACTAATTCTGTTTATATTGCATGGCAAGGTGTTCTGCCAAATGACAACGAGGAAATTTTGGTTAAAAAGAGCACAGACTCAGGAGCTACCTTTTCAGAAGCGAATGAAAATGTAAGCAAGAATGATGGCATCTCAGAGTGTACTTCTATAACCATATCCGAAGATACAAAGAAAGTTTACCTTGCCTGGGAGGATACCCCGGCTGGAAATCATGAAATCCTCTTTGTACGAGGCTTATAGAAAATAAGATGATAAATTGAATTCCATTTATCAAAAGACTGGTCGATACGGTATAGCAACAATCATAGCCATTCTTTGATTATAGTAATCTAAGACCTTGAATAAATAGACTAAAAGATAAAGAGCTAAATAAAGATCAATTAACTACTGTAGGATTAGAAAACGAAGATGAAACTGAAGGCGAAGAAACTAACTTCTCTATTGATTTAATAAATTCTAATCCCTTCTTTGTCGGAATTTCATACTCTATATCGCTTATCGTAGGTTCAAAGCTTGCATACCCATTGTAACCTATGCTACATAGGGATCGCATAATAGATTGAAAATTGGTGTGAGCATATCCTGGCATTTTCCGATTGTTGTCAGCAAAATGCATGTGTCTTAGCAGTTTACGCGATTTCAAAATTGCATCCTCAAAAGAATCCTCTTCAATATTCATATGGAAGGTATCTAATAATATTCCAAAGTTGTCATGATTTACTTTATCGGCAACATGGAGCCCGTCCTTTGCGGTATTGCAGAACGGGGTACTGTATCTATTTAGCGGCTCTAACAACATGTAAACTCCATGATCTTCTGCAAACTTAGAGAGCTTGGTCAAGAGAGGAATAGCTTTCTGAACAACTGTCCTTTTTCTATCTTCCGATAGTAGTCTATGGTTCCTATCAAAGGAAGTCATTTCATTGTCAGCAAAAAGGCAGATATTCATTTCATTTCCTCCTACTGTTTGACACATCTTGATACAATCCATGACATATTCTTCGGCATGCTTTGTAATGCTCCTGTCAATACTCAGCAGCTTTCGTTTCCAGCCGTCCTCACTTATAGAGCCCCACATTCCAGTAATACCGCATACGGGAAAATTGAATGAATCAAATACATCTCTCAACTTTTTCATTTCCATTTTTTTGGGTTCTCCGAACATTTCCACAGCGTCGTATCCTTGACCCTGGAGTCTTTCCAATGTTCTTTCTATGGGTTCAATGTGATTAAAAGAAGACAGCGTAATAGAATATCTTAATCTCAATCTTTTGTTCACTCCACCTTTGGGTTGAAGTAGAGATTTTTTATTATTATCATTTTAAAGTTTTTCGGTCTATTCTATATTCAATTTTTCCCGGATACAGAAAAGAAAAGAGAGTTAGGCCGAGGATCCTTTACCTAGGGAGATGATCCTAAGCCTTTCTGTCTATTTCCTGATATTTACTCTCCTTCTTCTTCTCCTTCTTCTTCAGCAGGCAATAATTTAGTTATTGTGAGTACTTGAGAATCAGCAGCATTAAGATCTTGTAGTGCTTTTACAGCATCATTGCCATGCAAAGAATCTCGGGCCGTGTCTATGTTATCCCGTAATGTTGATAGTTGGTCATACACCGGTTCCTTTGGCTGTGGATATGTTATTATCGCAAAGAGAGCTCCATCAGCATTATTCAAAGCCTCAAGAGCTGCCTGTTCTCTATCGTCTTGTAGTGCTTCACGAGCGGTCTCTAGGCTGTCACGTATTGGTTCGATATCTGAACGCGTTAAGTTGGTTGGAGGGGCTGCCGTTTGGTTGGTTGGAGGGGCTGCCGTTTGGTTGGTTGGAGGGGCTGCCGTTTGGTTGGTTGGAGGGGCTGCCGTTTGGTTGGTTGGAGGGGCTGCCGTTTGGTTGGTTATTGCACCAGTTCCTTCAACTTCTTGAGTAAAAGTAGCATTTTCGCCAAAAACTTCTTCAGCTTGCCCAGTTGCCTTCTGGGACAAATTTATACTCCCAACAAGGACAAAGGCTGTTGCAAGCAGTGAAGTAATAGCTATAGTAGGCAATATTGCAGTACATTCGTTTTTATTCATTAGTAAGTCTACAGGATATCATACAATATAATTATTGGCCTTCTGTCTAATTTAATTGGACTAATATTCTGTGTTCTTTTTTTATCCTGTGTTCTTCTCTATTTGTCTTATATAGATTCTTTCTTTTCGATCGCTTTATAGTGCCATTTCCTGTTTCCTATTGTGTGAGAGTAATTAGAAGAATACGACAAGGCAGACTACAAAGTTCAAGTACTTCGTATTTGGGATACTGCAGTTATAGAAGTTGGGATAAATCTGGCTAAGGCAATTGACAAAAAGCACTCAGCGTTCCACATTTTTTTGTTTAATTACCCCCCAAATATGGGCTAAAATGCCTACTGCATGTTTTCTAGTCATGCTTTTATTATTATCTATCCCGGTCAACATATAGCAAAAATGGTATCAAAGGCTTTAGCAGAGTGTGAAGAAAACAGATATCAATAAATCATAATACAATATCGGTCTCAAACCGACTAAGAAGAAGGAATATGTACTAGAGATAATGATAATAAAAAATAAGGGCAGTAGAGATAGTAGTATGGAATTGCAAGATGACGATCGTCTAGACGATGTTATTGACAAGAATAAAGTCCAGAGAACTGCGAAAATTGAGAGAACCACGCATGAGACATTAATTAATGTGGGCGTCAATATCGATGGTTCGGGCCAGACCCTAGTCAAGACTGGTCTCCCGTTTATCGATCATTTAGTTTCCTCATTTGGAAAGCATAGCATGCTAGACATTAATTTGAAGGCAAAGTCCCAAGACGGAATTGTGCACCATCTAATAGAGGATGCCGCGATCGCGCTTTCTCTAGCGATAGATAAAGCACTGGCGGATAGACTGCGAATTACAAGGTTTGGTTATTCCCTTGTCCCAATGGATGAATGCCTGTCCTATGCTGCAATAGACCTAATAAAACGCCAATTCCATAATATACAATTGAAGCTAACTAGAGATATTATCGAAGACGTTTCCAGAGAGGACCTCGAACATTTTGTTTTGTCTTTGGTACAAAATCTGAATGCCTGCACACATATTATGGTACAATATGGAGATAATGACCATCACAAAGTTGAATCTGCCATCAAAGCTTTTGCTGTTGCACTTAGAATGGCCGTTAGCGTTGATAAAACAAGAGTGGAGATTCCAAGTACAAAAGGTGCAATATAAAAATATAAAGTGGATACAATGAAGACAACCATAGCACGGATAAATAACAACATTAAGATCATTCGTCAGCAAGAGCAAAATAAAACTCGAGCTGCTCTTACCGCTATTAGACCCAAGGTAGCGATATTTGATTATGGAGCCGGCAATCTTTTCAGCTTAAGGGCTGCCTTGAAAAGAAATGGTGCTGGTAACATTTCAATCATCCGCGATATGAAATCTCTTGACAACTTTGATGGACTTGTCTTACCCGGCGTAGGCAATTTTGACCCGGCAATTGCATCCATCGGAAAAGACAAAGAATTGCTAATTGTCGCTATAGAACGCAAGATGCCTATTCTTGGAATTTGTCTTGGCGTGGAGATGCTATTTAATTGCAGCCAGGAAGGCACTCTTGAAGGCCTGAAAATAATTGATGGGAAAGTACTAATGCTAGACAAGAAAAAGGTTAAGGTTCCTCATATGGGTTGGAATAATCTTCAATTCGTAAAACGCAAAAGGAATATCCTAGATAGAAGCTGGCGAAGAAGCAACCGGATTCATAGCATACACATTGACGGAGGCAATGACAGTAGACTTTTACATAATATTGGAGATAATTCATGGGTATACTTTGTACACTCTTATAGAATCCTCCCAGGGAAAGCAGAACGCCAAATAGTCGTTGCCAACTCTAAGTATGGAGATAACCAAATTCCAGCTGTTATAGAAAAAGGCACTATTTTTGGCACCCAATTCCATCCGGAAAAGTCTGGTCCAATTGGGTCTCAAATAATAAGGAATTTCTTAGAAATATGTTCTTCCACAATTATTGTTCCTGAGGACCAATGAAAATAATTGCTGCTATCGATCTCATGGAAGGAAGTGTCGTTAGACTTGTCAAAGGCGACCCTGCCAGCAAGATAAAGTATAGCAATAAACCATTAGAAACAGCACAAAAATGGGAAGCAGATGGAGCAGACATGTTACATGTAGTAGACCTTGATGCGGCTCTTAGCACCGGAAAGAATAACGTCAAAATTATTTCAGATATCATAAAATCAGTTCAAATACCTGTTCAAGTTACAGGTGGTATAAGGTCGGTTGAAGCTTTAGATGAATTGCTCGGTCCTAAAAAGGCGGCAAAAGTCGTATTGGGTACCTTGGCCTTCAAAAATCCGAACTTGATAAAGCAGCTTTCAAGAAGGAAGCTCGAAAAAATCGTGATATCTGTTGACCAGATAAATAACATGATCATGGTACAAGGATGGAAGGAGACTTCGGGAACTAAACTAGCTGATGCTATAAACATGTTTATGTCGGTTGGAATTAATGAATTCTTATTAACAAGCGTTGAGCGGGACGGAACACTGCAAGGACCTGACCTAGAGACCTTGGAATATGCCTGCAGTTTTAGTAGCGCCAAAATTATAGCAAGCGGTGGAATCTCGAGTCTTCTGGATATAGTAAGACTCAGAATAATAGGATGTGCTTCTGTTATTTTGGGAAGGGCAATATATGATGGAAAATTCAGTTTGTCTAGAGCGAAGGCGTTGGTATAGAAATTGCCTCTCTCAAAGAGAATAGTTCCGTGCCTAGATGTCGATAATGGCCGTGTGGTCAAAGGAGTCCGTTTTTCAGAAGTAAAGGATGCTGGAGATCCAGTTGCTTTGGCAAAAAAATATAGTAATGACGGTGCAGATGAACTTGTCTTTCTGGATATAACTGCGTCTCAGGAGGCAAGAGATACTATGAAAAATATTGTACGAAGAGTTGCAAATGTTATCGACATACCTTTTACAGTTGGTGGAGGAATCAAAAAGTTAGAAGATGCACGTGCAATTTTACTCAATGGGGCAGATAAAGTTTCTATCAATACTGCGGCAGTAAAACACCCGGAACTAATTGGAGAATTAATGTCAATATTTGGAAAGCAATGCATCGTTGTAGCCATAGATGCAAAACGAAATTATAATTGTGAAAGTACAGTGGACAAGAAAAATATCTTTTCCATGTGTGAGCGAGGCCGCAAGGTTAAGGACCAGAGCAATAGAAATAAGAATAAAAGCAAAAAAAACCACACAGACACTAATTATAAGAAGAAGATAGGGGATTCTCAAACTAGAGGCGATAAATATTGGTTTGAAGTAAAAATTTACGGCGGTAAAGAGGGGACCGGTATTGACGCTATTCAGTGGGCTAAAAAGATAGAATCTCTTGGTGCTGGGGAAATTCTTTTAACCAGCATTGACACTGACGGAACAGAATTTGGCTACGATATAGAATTAACAAAGGCAATATGCCAAGCCGTACGGATTCCTGTAATCGCTTCTGGCGGTTGTGGTGAACCAAAGCACATGTTGCATGTTTTTAAAAAGACAGATGTAGATGCAGCTTTGGCAGCATCTATTTTTCACTATGATAAATTCAGTATCGATAAAGTCAAGAAATATCTAAAAGGCAACGGTCTGCAAATCAGAACATCATAATATGATATACATTGCGCTCTTTTGACTTATGGTATCTGGACCTTTGCAATTTGCTGTATAATCTACAATCAGTTATGTTAGATGTATACTAATAATGTAAGCCTTCAGGATACAACTATTATCCTGGATACAGAGAATGCCGTTAGTAGTATATATGACCTGAAATGAAAAGGACATGAAACCAGTACACATACTAATTAACAGAGCCGTCTGGTTCAAAGTCGACAGGACAGCTGTCGTTTCCACCATTATTGTCATTCTTGTCTTGATCTCTATTGTCAGAATCTAAGTTATGTTGGCCATCTGCATACTCGTTATCATCCTCGTTATCTGCATTGCCTACTACATGATAAGAAGTGGTGAGGCTATGTCAGGCTAACCAGCACTAAATAAAGGTGCGGCTTCTATTTCTGTTCTCAAATGGTCTAGACTTCTAATAACTTACTTTCGTCAAATGTCTTGGCTCCATACCAAGAATACCTGAAATAATCAAGACACCACTCATGAAACAGCAGGTTATCTTTGCCACTATAAAATATGGAGTTCAAATCAGCCACAGGTTGTCCTCTTTTAAGTGTCGGAAACATAACGGTAGCTTCTTTTTCGTTTAATATTACTGCTACCGGCATCTTATCAACCATCCTTCTTTCAACAAGGCCCTTTTTCAACAAATCTTGAAATCCGGCATCTTTCAATAGATCCGTTCTCTTTTTTGGAACGATGGTTTGTTGGGACAAAATGTAATTGAACTTTATTCTGCCTCGCTTTAGGATTGCTAATAAAGTTTCGATGAGCTCCAGTGGAATCTGAGGTAGCATACCATAAATATACTCCTGAGCACTATTGTAGATCTGTTTCCAGCGCTCCAAAACTGCAACCAATCCCTCTATATACTCTGAATTGTCCAATGCCCCGATTCTATGAACGAATTTCATTGGGATGTCTCCCAAATAATGATCTGTAAAATATTCCTTGTTTCTCGAAAGAAAGTTCATAGTTGGAATCTGTTGTAGTATTGTAGTGCCAAAAGTGGTTAGAGAGAATTGGCCATTTGCATCCTTTCTTATTAGACCTGAATCTTGCAGTCTATTAAGATTCCTGTGGACCTCTTGCATTGTTACATCAAGGTCTTTTGCTAATTTTGCAAGCTTACTGCTCTGCTTGCTTAGCCTGAATAATATGGACAATCTTTGCTCACTAGCAAGTTCAAAGAAAATAGTGCTCGTGCTTATGAAAGAGGACGATTCCTCGAGGCTAAGGCTATCAGATACCATATGAATATAACTTGTTACTAGTAGTGTCCGAAACTATTATGCTTTTTGATAGGTGGTATAACTTAGATTGTTAAGTTTGTATTGTAGGTACCCGATGGCATTCACGGAGTTTCCCTATCGGTCTTTTTTCTCATAAGCGATGATTTGCCGAGCCCTGTCACGTAAATGTCTATTTACCTGCAAGCCTTAGTTATCTACCTAGTGCTCGTTACTGTTAATATCAGAAAGGTCATCTAGAAGTGTTCGTTGAATTACTTCAAATCCTCTCTCTTTGATTTTTTCACTATTCTCGGTAGTTCGACTAGTGTTATTATTGGTTTGGCGAGCTGCATTATCTAGAATTCTTCTTACTCTTGCAGCACGTTCCGTCCCAAAACCAGAAATCCTTGCAAGTTCAGCAGACGATGCGTTGAGTGCTCTAATGGGAGTTTGAAACCTGTCCAACATTCTTAGTGCAAGTTTATCTCCTACACCAGGCAGAGAAGATATAATTGATAGCTGCTGTATATATTCGGGGTTCCCCTTTTTGATTCTTTTTAACAATGGTCCAGTTGCTCGTCCATTATATAGCGACTTATTGACCATAACCACAAGCAATTGAGACGTATAATCCGCAGAAGGTGTATGGATAACAGGGATTCTAAAATCGAGAGCAACCTTTGCCAATGCGTCGTAAATCAGAGGGATCTTTTCAATTAACGATTTTGTCCTTCTGCGTTGGTTGAAGTTGGTATTGATAGTATTATTTTTGCCATTAGCATCGTCGAACAGAATTGATTCCTCTCGTAATTGCTGTTTAATTTCTACCTCAGGTGAAACCTCTATCTTTTTTCCTTTGCTTTTGCCCTTTTTGGTAATGTCCATCTCTTTAACTTCTACTTTTTCTTTATCGTTTTTCTCTTGTACATTCTCAAGTTCTCCATTAACTTTCTGCTTACGTTCCTGTTCCTCTCCCTCTTCCTCTGTGATGTCCATAAGATCCACAATATTTCCTTCCACAATGAGAACAGGCTTTAGATAATGCTCATTAAGTTGTGAGCACTGTACAAATAACCTGCCGTCAAAAATAGAGTTGAGTAGGTCTTGTGTTGTCTTTCTCTCTACTGCAGTTTCGGGCGATACAATATAATCACCTACGTTTAACTGCGCAAAATCTATGATCGCGCCCGCTTGTAGCAGCAAGTCTGGAATGCCACTTTTCCTTTCTCTTTCATCTACGACAATTCTGGCAGGCACAGATTATCTATGCGAGAGCTATTAATTTGTCTAACGCAATTTCTTTTCTGGAGCACAATAAAATAAAATGCAAGCAGGATGTTTCTGTCCTATCTATTATTTTGATTGTTTATGGTTTAATTCCTTGCTTTACTTGGCCCACTCGCCTGTTGCTCCCACTAAGTCTGACATGAGTAAGACCTTTTGTCTATAGTGAGCTTTCTCCCATGATTCAGTCTGGTCTGCCTCATTACCAATCTGATTACCCGGTCCAAATTAAGAATTAGTCGTTAAGATTGACCCAGTAAATTGCCAAAAGCAAAGCAGCCATTGTCGCTGCGGACCTAGCTGATGTTTCTTTGATAACACTGAGTCTCTCCCTCCACTCACCAGAGCGTTTAAGATATCGGGCTGATATTGTGTAAAGATATTGTGTAAACGATAGCAGAGATTTTTATAGTGGGCGCTTCTTCATTGGCCCTGAGGTCGTGTTCCAATCCCGCCAGCCCCTGGTCCGCCAATGCCTTGTCCTCCCGCAGGAGTTCCGAAGCCAGGACCAGCCCCAACACCACTACCACCGGCTTGCATCTGATGAATCATTGTATTAATTTTATTTTCAACTTCCTTTAGATTATCTTTTACTCTTGTTTCTTGCTTTGCTAAAACGGTCAACCTTGTGTTTGATAGTTCTTTCTTTTCTTCAAGTTCCTTCAGGACATCGTCTTTTTTTGTTTTTATTAAAAGAGGTCCTGCACTCTTGTAGACTGATGCATTATTACCTTCTAGTTTTCTTAATTCATCTAGTGCCCTATCAATCTCGACTATTTCTAACTCTACCTGCTGCTTTTGCATCATAATTGCCTGCAAATTTTGCTGAAGCTGTTGTAAACGTGACAATTGTTCCCTCAACCAAGGCGGGAGCTCCTGTTGGCTCATACTACTACCTTAATAAAATGAAATACGGTTATATATGCTTCCAAAATTAAGATTCCAAATTCCCTTCGGCTATACACCTGTATGATGCATCAGCAAGCCGCAAGTAAGAGTTTATACCTGCTCGCAAGGACGGTATATCATCTGATTCTATTTCTATAAACACATTTGAGTTGTCATCACATGACACCTTAGTGTTAATATCTAAGTTCGAAGGATTTGCTCTTGATGTAGGACTAGATAAATGCGCGCTTGCAGAGGGAGAAAATGTCATCGGAGGCTGCAAAGCAATACTTATCGATTGAACAATACCTTTTCTCTTTAGTTTAGTCTCTTTTTTCCAAAATGATATCTGTATCTTAGCTGTACAACTTTTTGGCTTCGACATTGTAAGCCCCCCCTGCAACCTTGTAGTTACATTTCGGGCAATGCCATATACCAGCAACAATTCTATGGAACTGCAATGAAGCGCATTTCGGACATCGTCTTTTTTGCTTCAGTACACTATAGACTTTGCCATATCTCTTGCGTACAGTGGCTCCATACCTTACGCCTAGACCTTTTAGTGCTGCCGTGCCTTTTCTTCTTCTACTAACCAGTCTTATTAGTCAACTCCTGCAATTTCGCTCTTACCTGCTCCCCTTTAATTCTTGCTATTTCTGCTGCCTTTTTGATTTGTTCTCTTGTGAACCCACCTGTAAAGCCCTTCTGTATTGCAGCATAATCGCCGTCGGAGTTCGTAGTAATTGTTATTCTGGCATTCATGCAAGCCTCTTCTTCGGCGGTTGGGTCTAAGATTATTGTATCACCAATCCGGACTTGAGTAATGGATACGGGTATAGTTGTAAGCGGCGGGTCCTGGGTTTTTCCAGTATCAACTACTTTTCCGTCTTCAATTTCAAAAATAGGGAGCTTGCAGCTCAACAGTGCAGAGACGACCGCATACGATGTGGCATCCAGTAGATTTCCGTCGGTATTAATAACGCTACAGTCTACAAAAATCGTATATACAATTTTCCCGGGAACCAGAACTAGCCTATCAAGATCAAGCATCTCCGATTCCCGTATACCTCTGTCTACTACTCTAGCTAATTCAATCGTTTCTTCATCGGGTGGTCCAGGTTCAATATAAGGTGAAGCAGTAGGAAGTACCTCTGCAGAAATGATTAACGCTCCTTTGTTTTCAAGACCTTCAAAAGGTTCTCCTGTTTCTACTTTTATACCTGCAATGACCTCTGAATCGCCCAGCTTGACTTTCGCAGAACCATTTGCCTTTTTTATGATGTCCAATTCAGTTTCAAGTGTTCTCATCTCATCTAGGACTCTACCATCAAGTCTTTTTCCTTTTGAAATCACATCCCACATCTGCTGTCTGCGTAAGTGTTCAACTATTATAGTCGAGCGCTTAGACGAGCTCATGCTATTGTTGTTCCTCCTTTAGCTCTATTTCATTACCAAAATACTTTTGCATTAATGCCTGTTTTTGAATTTCATAAACCTTCTTACAGCCTTCAATTGCGGTATCAACGCATTCATTAAACTGATCTTTCGTGAGTATACCATCAAGTTGTAGTAGAGTCACCTCGTCAAGATGTGGCATATAGGCAATTGGCATGTCTGCTCCGCCTTCTTTATCTTCTGTGTCGTTTATGTCAAGCACAATCTTATCGTCTACCTTCCCCGCGGCACACGCTGCGACTAGGTCTCGCATGTTAATTCCCGCATCGGCTAATGCAACAGAGGCCGCGGATATACCAGCGCATCTGGAACCACCATCAGCTTGCAATACTTCTACGTACACATCGATGGCTGCCCTAGGATAATCTTCTAACATTAACGCAGGTTCTAAAGCCTCACGCATCACTTTGGAGATTTCGACTTCTCTTCGCGAAGGTGCGGGATTCTTCCTTGTATCGGTGGAAAATGGAGACATATGATATCTGCAGCGAAGAACGCATCTATCTGGCTGTGCCATATGTTTTGGATGTACTTCTCTTGGGCCATAGACAGCAACTATTATCTTATTCTTGCCAAATTCTATAAAGGCAGAGCCGTCAGCATTTCTTATTATACCAACATCAATTTTTACTTCGCGGAGCTGCTCCGCAGTTCGACCATCGGTTCGCTTACCTTGTTTGTCTATTAGGCTTCTAGTCTGACTCATCAGTCAGCCTCCTCTTTATGGTTATCTTCTTTCGATTCGTCGTCATGTACTCTTTTTGCTCCAGCTCTGATCTTTCGTGTATCGACATTAGTAGGATTGGCAGCAGAGCTCTGCTCCGCGGTCTTTCTGCTCCTTTCTTCCTGGTTACCGCCTTTGGCACCGGAAGAAGGCAAGGATGCATGATCAGTTGGGGAAGGGGATGGGGATGAGTAAGCGATATGAGAAATCGGAGCAGTTGTGCTTTGGCGTTCTGCTCCGATTTGTACTGATGATTCTGCTTGTGAAGCTCCCAGGTCATTTGGAATAGCTTTACTTGAGGATGCTGACGGTTCTAGTGACGCAGAGGACGCCACAGAAGATGACTGTGTTGGCTGAGGCTGCAGAGATGCATCTGCCACATTCAAAAGCACTTTAATCCTTTGTGTTAAATTGGTAGTGTGAGCTTCGTCTTCAACCATTTTTATTGCTTTCACTGCCAGTCCTATGCCTTCCGGACTTCTGCCTGTCACTACAATGATTCCGTTTTGACCTATCAGTATACGTGTTTGGGTTGCCTGCTCAATCGTTTGAATCATAGATCCTCGCTTTCCGATAAGTCGGGGGACACGGGTTGCAGAGATTTTCATTGATTCGCCTCGGGGTATTTTGCCCAAATCTCTATCCTGTATAGTGAGCATCGGATCTCTGGTTCTATCAAACGCAACGATCCTCGCCGTGATCAAGTCACCCGTCGCTAACTCTCTATTCATGTCATCTCGTGCTGGAGAAAAGTCCCTTCCGAATACGTCCTGTGCAGGCAGGTGAGCCGAGAAGCAGGAATTTATGTCTACATCCCATGAAAGAGAAGAACGATCAACAATTTTACCTATTATAATATCATTTACTCTAGGGATATACACTCCTGACAATGGTATAACCTTGATTCCATCTCTTCCGGCCTCTGCGATTCCAATTCGCGTTGCGATAATGGAATCTCCAATCCTAATTACATTCATCAAGGGCCTAAAGTTGCCATCAACTATTTTATCACCAGGAATTACATACTTTCTTTTGAGTTCTTGCATCCTTTACGTCATCAACACCTCGTAATATCTATATCGATTCTGGTAATGATGAGCAAAGGATACATCATGGTCCAAAATGGATTTTCTCATTTATTCTATCTATCTTTGGACTCAGTAACATCAGACTTATATTCTAAGTGTCACGTATACAGGGTTTTGCTTATATAGGTAAGAGTCGGAAGTTCTAAGCCTCAGTTATCTGTGCGGACCCTTTTGTAACCGAACCTATTCTGTCCACTAGGGTACCCTTAGTTCCTGCGTTTGCCTCGACAACTGCTCTAAGAGAACCATCAGAAAGCCATTGTTCATTCTTGAAATTACCTACGCTTTTCAATACGCTATATGATTGGGCTGCATATTGGGGTGGAATCGTTATCGTGAAGACAGCAACCTCTGACTTTAGTGGCAAGACTTTTCTGAGAGCATCAATTACCTGTTTGGCCTGGTCTTCTGCCCTCCTATATGGGTCGATGACTATTCTTACGTCGTTTATTGCGGACTCAATTCGTACTGGAGGATGGGGAATATGAGTCTTGGGGTCAACAAAATTCCTACTAATAAATTCAACAATCTGCTTTTTTTTCTCCTCGACCATTCTGCGACGCTGATCTGTAGTCAGAGCTAGCTCTCCTCTCGCAAGAATTTGCTTTGCAATATTACTTGTGTCCTTTGTCTTGAAGTGTTTTGCCAACTTCTCGCCGGATGCTCTGGAGCCTTTATTTGCGTCAGAATATATCTCGTCTGATACCAATATAGTTGAGAAATCAGTTCTTTTACCAGTCTTATACTCTAATGCAGGATCAGGTTTTACTAAAATCTCGAATTTATCTCCGTCTATTGTCAGACGAACGGTACTAGTTTTAGTTTCCACCATTGACTTTACCAGGTCAATCCATGTAATAAATTTTGTATATTAGTTTTGTCTTGTAATAAATTTCGTATGTTGATTGTTTATCTGTAGTTTATTGACATGCTAATTGCTTCTAACTCTAGTCTTCCGATTCCTAATGGGTCTTGAACATTTTTTTAGATATCTGGATTAGGTGAAAAAATTGAAATAAGAGATTAAAAAGAACAGAAAGGATTTTTTGTTCCTTTCGTTATTTCTGTCTACTTTATTTTCTCAGCGTTTATTCCGATACGTATGCTCTTTCTCCGTGCTGTGACAAGTCGAGTCCAACTTCTTCTTCTTTTGGGGTAACCCTGATCCCTCCAGGCCATACCACATCCATTACTTTTATTATGAGCGCTGTTAAACCCACTGCCCATGCCAGCGCTGCAAAGGCACCAACTGCATTCTCATATAGCTGTGCTGGGTTTCCAAATGCAAGTCCGTTGTCTCCCCAGGGTGTAAATCTATGCTCAGCGAATGTCCCTGTCAAAAGGGCGCCTGCAAGACCTCCGATTCCATGAACACCCCAAGTATCAAGCGCATCATCCCATTTCCTCTTATTCTTGAACATTACCGCTGCATAACATGCGACTCCAGCCACAATGCCTATGATAATAGCAGACATTGGAGACACAAATCCCGAAGCTGGTGTGATTGCTACAAGACCTGCTACTGCACCTGATGCGGCTCCAACCGTTGATGGTCTTCCTGTATGAGCCCATGATACTATCGCCCAGGTTACTGCTGCCATGCCCGTAGCGACCTGTGTAGCCACGAATGCACTAGTAGCATTAGTTGCTGCAGCTCCTGCGGAACCGGCGTTAAATCCAAACCATCCTGTCCATAGCAAAGCAGCTCCAAGAACTATAAGGGAGATATTATGAGGCTCCATTGGGACCTTTCCATAGCCAAGCCTGCGTCCTAGCATAAGTGCCAGAATAAGTCCGGACCAACCAGAGGTAATATGGATTACAGTTCCGCCTGCAAAGTCAAGCGACCCTAGACACCCAGTCCATCCAAACCCACAATAGCCCGGGTTCATACCATAATTGTCTGCAGCAGTAATTTCCCAAGTCCAGTGAGCAGCAAAGTCATAAACAAAAGTTGCCCAAATAACTATGAAAATTATAAAGGCGCTGAACTTCATCCTTTCCACCATGGCCGCAACAATTAATGCAGGCGTGATTATCGCGAACATCATTTGGAATATCATGTAAGTCTGATGTGGAATAGTGAATCCGTCGATACCTCCATACGCATTAGACGGGACATCGTGGAGTACGTTATTCAGGCCAGCCCAGTCCAGTGTACCTATAAAGCCATAACCGCCGGCATCTGGCCCGAAGGCTAAGCTGTATCCCCAGAGTACCCACTGAATTGCAACTACACCTGTGGTTATAAACACCATATGAAGCGTACTGACAGCATTCTTCTGTCTAGACAACCCGCTATAGAAAATTGCCAAACCAGCTGGTGTCATCATTAACACTAGTGCAGATGATGTTAACATCCAGGCGTTATCACCATGGTCTATTGGACAAGGTATCAAGTACCCTTCTGCAGTTTTATTGTAACTTCCGTCTTCATTTTGTTCAAAGCAATGATATTTTACCGCTGGCTCTCCTTCTCTATAGTCGGTGGCGTTGGTACTTTCCGGCAGATGGAATGCAGCCACGTCCTTTGGCACAATATTGATCGAAAATAGTGCAGCTATACCTCCAAACAGAGCTAAAGCAAATAGAGCTGATCTGTCCATAAATGTTTACCAGCAGGTGATCTGCTACTAGCCATATAAATAATATTATATATTGCCAGTCGGATTGAATGTAATAATAGACTATGTGAATATAAAACATATTATCATGATTTAGCATCCTAGGAATATAATCACACAATGCTATATGGGATTAGTTTATTGGCCTCTTCGGACAGCTATGCTGAACCGTTTATAATAAGAGTTGTAAGTTATAAAGTAGTCTGCATAAGGTTAGAGTTGTTATGATGGTTAAATTACACTTTGTGGTCTTGCTCAAAAGCTCCTTGAACTCCTCAGTACATTTTTAGGACGCTTTTAACAAATCCTCCAAGGTATTGAATTCTCCTTCAGTTGAACTTCTTGAAAAGGATAATGAGAGAATAACTGTTAAGTTTAAAAATATTCCGAGAGAATACATAAACGCCCTTAGAAGGCTTGCAATTAGCGAAGTTCCAACCTTAGCGATAGATGATGTCGTCATGATAGATAATTCCTCTGTGGTCCATGACGAAGCCATAGCACATAGACTCGGCATGATTCCGCTACATACAGATCTTAAGCGGTTCGTGATGCCGCATGACTGTGACTGCAAAAGCACATTAGGATGTTCCAGATGCAGGGTGTTACTAGTGTTGGATGCAGAAGCAACGGAGCGAACAAGAATAGTTGCTTCTGGAGAGCTTAAATCAGAAGATGAGGAGGTAAAACCTGTCAGCAATGAGATTCCCATTCTTACACTTGCCCCAGG
>DASTUU010000223.1:0-7562 GCA_035759485.1 Nitrososphaeraceae archaeon | reverse complement strand
GGAAGAGCCGAAGCGTTTGCCGTGTTATTGCTTGCTGTAGACTGTTCTTCTTGTCCTACATTATTCCTAGGAGTTGGAATATCTATAAACGGAGTGTTTCCTTGTCCACTAGCTCCTCCTGTCACCAAAGGCAAAACCCCGTCCCACTTTGTTGCTTTCAGCCATTCCAAGTATGTAGGGTTATTCCTTAGCTGTTGGTCTATTATTGTTATAGCTTGTGCTTCTCCTTCTGCTTGCAATATATTGGACTGCTTGACTCCTTCTGCTCTAGCTATATTAGCTTTTTGCTCTCCAATTGCCTGTGCCTCATTTTGTTGTGCTTCTATTTGTATTCTCCTTAATTCATTTTGAGCTTGTAATGCTCTTTGCTGTGCTTCTACTTTGGCCTCTACTGCTGTAGTAAACTGCTGAGAGAATGTAAACTCTGTAATGGATAAAGCATCGACGACGATGTTATATGGTGCAAGCCTTGCTCTGATTTGCTCTTCAATTTGATTCTTTACAGTCTCTCTTTTTGTAATTAGCTCTTCAGCGTTGAATCTAGCAGTAACTTGCTTTACTGATTCTTGTATGGCCGGTGTAATCACTCTGCTAGCATATTCGGGTCCTAATTGTTGATAAAGGACTTGAGCTCTATCAGGATTTACATGATAGTTTAAAGCTACTTGGGTACTTACATCCTGCAAATCTTTAGAGGCAGAAGTTGCACTTTCTACAATTTTCTGTGTCCTCACCTCCAATTGAATTACATTATCACGAAATGGTACAACAAAATGTATTCCTTCGTCCAGCGAAGTAGCAGTATCTACATTTCCAAACTGAACCAATACTCCTCTATTACCTGCATCAACTATTCTGACACTGGAGACAGCTATTACGGAAATTATTATAATACCTATAATGATTGGAATGACTATTCTTACTAAAGATCTTGAAACGCCTCCTCCTTCAAGTGGCTCACCTTCTGGTGTTCTTCTCTTTCTTTTATAAGGATCGCCAGATCTTTTAAATGGGTTTACCATTAACCAATTTTACGCTGAAAGCCTCTTTTAAGCCTTGGTAGTTCTTTTCTTTTTTCTTTTCAAGTTGCTATCTTCGTGATCTAACATGAATATATTATAATAAATCGCTGCTGCTACTGCCATTCTTTATAAGAACATTATGACTAGTTATAATCAATCAATGAACTTGTGTTACTTAAAAGATTTAACACTCTATCGGGTTATTCTTATACTATTACCGATTTTTCTACTCAACAATGCGATTGTACCTCAAGAAAAACTATCGTCACTAATGGCTCAGGGACAACAAGAACAGAACAATGCTACAGCAACCGATATGGCGAATCTGAGAAACTCAATCATACCCCAGGCAGAAGAAGTAAATGAAGCAAACTTAGAACTAATTAAAACTTGTACTGATTCTCCGAATGCCAGATGTGATAATACAATGATAATTATCTATAACGATTGTGTTGCTTATCCTGCGTTCGTTGCTACACATATTCCTAGTTGTGAAGATTCAAGGTTGTTTAGCTACCTTATAGCAAGGGAATTAGTGGAGTAAGACGGCGCAAGATTGTTGGAACAACACTGCCAGAGTAAAGTAATGAC
Organism: Nitrososphaeraceae archaeon; assembly: GCA_035759485.1. Taxonomy (GTDB): domain Archaea; phylum Thermoproteota; class Nitrososphaeria; order Nitrososphaerales; family Nitrososphaeraceae; genus TH5893. The sequence continues at coordinate 5,949 of DASTUU010000223.1, read as the reverse complement.
AATAGATAAGGTTACAGTCAACCTGTACACGTGTTGTAAATGCAGTTATCAGTGGACTAGCTGGAATGGCGAGCAAAGTGCAGAAGGGGGACTTGTACCTTTTCATTTTGAATTCGCAATCCTTTCCCTAGTATGTATTCGTTACATGAAGTCCATTTAGGGATATTACCGCATTCAGACTTATCACCCATAATCTTGCCTAGTGTTTCATAATCTTTCAAATTGAATTTAGAAAGTCATTGTCAATTAGTTAGTATTTCCCCTTTGTTGTCAGTTTTATTTTTTAATCACAAACAAAACACCGCAGGCAGGCCCTAGACTCGACCTCTAAATCCAGGCTTTGCTTCATTCTTCATGGTTGAGTCTCCTGCGGTTTCGTACACCTATTAAAATAATGCTGTGATTATAAGGGGGATCAACTATGAATCTCTTTTTCTATCTTCTTTAATTGTTTGCCAGATTTTTACTAACTCTGTTTTATTGGATTGCTGCGCGTCTTTGATATACGTTTCAATTGTGTCATACAAAAAGTCTGCATCTTTACCCAAGACTTTCAAAATATCATATGCAGTATCTGTTAATTCAGTTTTCGTTGACATGCCACTATAACAAAGGATTAATAAATATTTAACAAATACGGTTGAGTCTTCTGCGACTGACCCAGTTGACTATTCGAACTATCCACCGTGGTATTTTTTGATAAAATACCAAATTGAGTAACAGTCCCTATATTTTGATGGAAGACTGGAAGAATAATAATAGCTGAATAAACAGTAGGTTTTGGCTACCAGACAACTGGAATCTCAACCGCTGCCAATCGTGGAGGCTCCTACTGTATTAGTGGCCATTGTTTTAATAACACCAAGCTTGATCTTCAAGCTTCATAAATTTATTGTTGGTTTCACAGAAACCTAATAATGAGCATTGGAGACGTCTCCTTGATATATAGTACAAATCTATGAAGTGGTAGCAGCCAAGCCACAAGGACAAAGCCATGCTTTTATACACTTGGATAATACTATTTAGATATCGTTGTTAGTAGATCCAAATATGCTTCCTTTGTGATCTCACCTTTTGCTAATCTTAATTTGAGTATCATTTTGGGATCTTCTTGAGTGGATGGTCCTTTTGTTCTTGATCTCATCAACCCTGCGGCCAAGCTTGATATGAAAGCACCTGTAATTCCAATACCTACAAGCATGATTATGCTTCCCATAATTCTTCCTTCAGTAGTAACAGCATTGGGTCCAAATGTAGAAGTGGTTGCAGTTTGAATTGTCCACCACAATGCATCCCCCATACTAGTTATTTGTGAATTCTCATTAGAACGTTCTGCATTATAAAAAAGGAATGCGGAGAAGGTTAATGTCAGAAAGAAAAGAATGAATATTTGCAATGTCACATGGCTTCCAAGGATTCTAGACCTATCCTCCATAGAACGGGATAGCTTGATCAGATATATTATTGCCAACGATCGTAACATAATTCCTACCGTAACGAATCCATCATAATTATTAGAGCTCTGGCCGGCTAAGACAAATACCACGATTGGTATCATTCCAAAGATTTCATACCAATTACTAATTATATCTCTCCTCCTATGTTGAGATTCCTTCATTCTCCTGCAAAAACTAAATACGATTAATCCAACAACCAAGGTGTCAAACATGTAAGTAAGAGTATTCCCAACTCCTGTTGGTGGCGAAGTAAACATAGCAATGAGTATTATTATATCTGCAAGACTTAGAAATGCAATTAGCACATCACTCTTCTTCCTTCTCATGGCCACTTGAGAAGTAATGAAAGTAATAAGTCTTGTACTTTAATGCCTAGAAGACCTTAACAGCTTGGCGGTGGTCTAGCATCTCCGTTCATGTATCCCAGCTTCATAAGTGCGTTATACAACAATCTTTCATAATCAACGTCGGCTTTTCCCCTTCCCCATTTCTTAGGAGCAACTAATCGGTGGCCGTTAGCTAACTAATCCAGACAAGATAAGCACCGAGGGACTAAGTTAGTTTTACTTGCCATCTCATCGACCAACTTGGGATTTAAAAGTAGGAACCAGCATGCATCGGCCAAGACTCTTCAAACATTCAGTTAAAGGATACATTATTGGCTGCAGCAAAGCCAGACAAACATTTAAATATCGCTAGCGATATTACTAGTGATGTTACTAGCGATATGAAAACCCAATTCAGGCAAGGAAAAACTATGCTAATGGATCAATCAACCGACTTGGATATAGCCACCATCATTAAATTGCAGGTTATGAAGATCACTGCTATGTTGTTAGCTGCGCCAACCGATATTGCTATCCTTGCTAGCTTTATCTCCAATCTAGTTCTGAGAAAGATTCTCTAGTTATACTAAACCCTATTTATTTAATGTATTAGTAAAGTGATAGGTGGTTCCTTAGCTAGTTGGTTGGTTAGTTAGAATCGATCTTGGTGTGCAGAAAAGATTTATCATAAAACTTTCGGATAAGTAGGTTTTGGCTACCAGACAACTGGAATCCCAACCGCTGCCAATAGTGGAGGCTCCTACTGTATTAGCGGTCTTATGTCTTAGTGACTGCTACTCCTCCTCTCCAAACCAATATTCATTACTTATATCTTTAGCAACGGTTTAGTTAGCTCCGTCCCCCATGGTTTGTCGTAATATATGTCTGAGATTGTACACTATAACGCAAGGCGGGTCACATTATACAGCTGGTGGAAAATATTGCAGCAAATGTGAGTGTTTTATTATGACTCAACAAATGGTTTGTGAATGTTGCGGAATGCGGCTAAGAGCTAGTCCAATGGGAAGAGTTTCCAAGGAAAAGTTCAGAGCCTAAGAAAAAACTGTGGTATGATTTGTCCTCTCCTCTTACCGTCGATTAATTCAGTCTCTAAAATTCTATCCGTCATTATCACTTGTCATAATAAGTGACAAGTTACTCACAACAATCTTTTAGTTTTTAGATTAGAATTTGGTAGTAGTAGTAGTATCAAGAATACTTTCTCTAGACCAGATCCTTATTGTCATTTTTTAAATGCAATTATGCAGAACTCCATTAATGCGTTGATAACAAAGGTCAGTCTTAGAAAACAGCTTTGGAAATAATAAAAACTGTATTATCTTTGGTGTTGGTAGTAATAACAATTTTGACAACCCTAACAACTATAGCAGCGTATGCAGTAGGAGACGGTAACAGACAAAAGGCAGAAACTATATTGTCCGAAAGCTTAACGCTAGAGGGTTTATCGCCTCAGGGCGAAAGTGATCTTGCAATAGCCTGTTCCATGCTTCCAGAGCAATGTTAGGTTTTTTGTGTAGATAGGCTAAAAAATACCGTTAGTGGTTGTCTCGTCTACTCCTTATTCCTCTATCTCTTTAGTAGACACTTCTATTCTTTCGTCTAGCTGCTTCAATGTGTTTATCTGTTCCTTCTTCTAGGTAACTGCTTTGAACGCTTCAGTACACACAATGCCGCCTGTAACAAACTCCATGACGTAACGAAGGGTTTCATTAGCTATCTTCTTAGCTTCTAGCTTTATCTTAGGGTCTGCTGACTTGTCACCTATCTCGAGGATGTCTTTCAAGTTTATCTTCATAGCAGTCATGCACTTTTGCACTCCATTGGGATTGTCTCGCTGATGTGTTTGTAAAGATTCTCCTGCGCCTGCTTTTTGAGATAGGTTTCCTAAGCTGGTCAACTTTTACGCTTACTACGGTGTAGCTAGACTTAAATAAACCTAAATGTTGGTGGTAATAATGTCTAAAAACCAACAAGACCGTTGCTTTAGAAAGATATCTGTGATTGCAATTTCAGCAGCAGTACTTGCAAGCTCCTTCGTAATTGGCACTCAACTTATCCAACCATCGATGGCTCAAGATTTGGGCCAACAAGCAAAAGAAAAATTAGGCGGACTAATGGGACAACTCACGGGCGGTAATCAAACAGGTAATCAAACAGGTAATCAAACAGGTAATCAATCGGGAGGAGTCTTAGGGCAACTCGGTGAAAAAGCGAAAAGCATACTGCCAGGCCAGTAACAGATGTAAGATTCTTTTTTGTTGCTGAGCTTGCAACAACCAAATTTTTTTATCATCTTTCTATTTCTCGATGAGCTCGATTTGTATGATACTTCTGATAACTGCTGCTAGGTCAAACCTGAAGATATTCTTCAACCCTGCTCACAAAGTTCTCTATTGAAATAGGTTTTTGCATAAAGCATTCTTCTTCTTTCTTTAATTCTGGAAAGTGTTCAGTATAATACTCTAGTGAGGCAGTTATAAAACAGACTCTAACCCTTTTATCTATTTTTCTTACTTCCTGATATAGTTTAACTCCATCTATTTTTGGCATTTTAATGTCTAATACTACTAGGTCGTAGATACAGGATTTGAAGTTTCTGCAATGCATCTTGAGGTTTGTCATATGCATTAACATCATATCCATGTTCTTCTAACATTGTTTTGAATGTCAAACAAGTATCTGAGTCGTCATCCACAAGGAGTATCTTATTTTTCCTCTTCGTTATCTTGTCTCTCTTTTTGATTGCATTATCGTTGTTATTATTATTACAGGACGTCAATACGCGTTACTATTCACAACGACATGCAAAAAGTATATTTAAGATGTGTATCTGTATAAACTTATTATTCATAACTTCATATTACACACTTTTTATAAATCGAAAATAGTGTTGAAATAATAATAAAGGTAATAAAGCAAGTTTGCGCTGCCTCTTCTATTGCTTCTTCTGTTTCTGTTATTATACTCTAGTCAGTTTGCTGTTGTTGTAATGTGTTTATCTATTCTTGTTTTTGAGTAACAAACTTCAAGGCATCATTGACTATTCCGGCGTTAGTACAAAGGTTTATGATATATCGATAGCAATCATTAGCTATTCTCCTTGCTTCTAGCTTTATCTTAGAATCTGAAGCTGTTTCACCAATCTCTAGGACATGCTTTAGATTTTGTTTCATTCCAACTATGCATTTCTGGTATTCTTCTGGCACTTGCTGTCTAAGATAAGTCATATCTCTGCTAATAACTGACTTGTCTACCTGCAGGTTAGTGGCTATTTCTATACAGTTGCTTAGTTGTAGATGCTAACTTGTAGTAGAAGGTATAGGAACAGGTGCAGCGAAGGTGTCAGGAGATGGCAGCCCTGTGATGTTTACGCTATTGTATTTTGATACAGGAGTGAGACCGGCATCAAAACAGGATATTTTACCTGTCAGTTCATTTGCTCCTTCTATAATTACCTGATATTCTGGTGTATATGTAAAAGTCCAGTTAGAGTAATCATTCACTCCTCCCTGACCTGATGCTGTGGCATTTTGCATTGGTGTCATATCATTTACATCAGCATATATTTGACAGTTACTTTCAGCATCATCTGAAGATGTCCCTTCTATTGTCAGTTCGCCAACGGGAACTCGTTGACCATCTTGAGGAGAGGTTATTTCTATAGAAGGCAGGGTTTCATTATTACCACTAGGAGGAGATGTAGGGATAAGAGATGAAGAAGATGACATTGGCGTAGTTTGTGCGAATACTACAAACGTATTGACTGATGATGATGATGATGTAATGACTGGCAATAATATCCCAAACCCAAATAGACCTGCTAAGATTACCTTGGTTCTAACCTTCAGATCAGACAATATTCTCATGATGATATCCTTTTAATCTTAACCAACAATGATATAATGAGATAGGTCAAACATAGTGATATCAGCGTTAAGATTTGTTTACAAAGGGTTTAGTCTAATCTAATTAAATCCAATTCAATCACTTAAGGACTTACGACTGAAAAAGGTAAGGCACTTAAATCTATTCTTGATCAGATGGCTATGTTTTCCTTGCAGTTTTGTGTCAAAGATGTGTTCAAGGATGGAAAGCCCAGACCATACAAAGAGATAGCTAAAGTAACATCATCATCATAATATCCA
>DASTUU010000222.1:0-8087 GCA_035759485.1 Nitrososphaeraceae archaeon | reverse complement strand
CGTGAATTCTTTGCAAGTACTATCGTGCCTCCAGCTTCCGTTAAAAAAAACCTCAAGATGGGAATTATTATCCCTGTCTGTCACGACTCTCTGCTGACCATTTTTGGGATTATGTAGAGATGCTCGTCCTATGTTGCCGCTAGAATAGTTCACCATATTACTATATAACAAGCATATCCCACATAATAATTAGTCTACATGTTCTTCTAAATTAGTCTTCGATTATCCAACTGTAGCAACAACCTGCAGAATTTGTTACCGACGCCGCGTGCTTTCCGTCAAATACTAGACCCCAGTCTTTTGATGACGAGCAAGTCACAGGTTAGAAGTCAATGAAAATTATGAATTGAATCCATTAGGTCCACACAAAGTCTGTGATGAGATGAGATGATTACACCCTAAACCTATCAGAAAATCCCAAATCAGAATTTTGGCCTATAATCCTTAGAAGAGATTATCCTTGTGTTCATGCTTTGGATTAAAATGGGTCTGGGAGTTGTACTCAATGTTTAGGAGTTCTAAACAATATTATACTACTCGTTCTCACCAAAATTTGAAGATATATAACATACCACTTTATATAAGAAAGATAGAGGCTTGGCAACATTAGAGCCCATTGTTTCGGCTGTTAATAGTAGAAAAGCAGCTGTTTTAGTGGGCATCGTCATAATCTTTGTTGTAATAATCGATTTGCTAGTCACGCGGCAAGTTTTGCCTTCCTATAGGAACATTGAAATTGCAATATTTATTTTCACCGTAACTATAGGATATGGCATTGGTTCTTGGATTCTTTTGGGATATATTGGACGAGTAAGTAAGGAGATTAGACCTAGATCACGTTTTATTAATCTGATGCACTGGACTGTAATGGTAGTTCAGTTTTCGTTGTTTGGGATATTGTTGTTCGTACTTTTTAGCAACAGCCCTACAAATACAAGGTTTCTGTCTCATACGGTTTTTGCTGTGAGCTCTGCAATCGCCACAGTTACAATGGGGGTTATTTCGTTCAAGTTCTTTTCATGGTACAAATTAGGTGAATACAAAAATTTCGCCATATTATTTTATGGTATTGCTGCCTTAACCCTTGGTATGTCGATTGCAGAGGATGTTGGGACAAAATTACTAATGGTACAACAAGTGGAGGAAAAAACCCCTCCTGCGGCAATTATCCAATCGTCTTTTCAATATAAAGCTTCTGATAAATATGATGCTGAAGTAATACGTAAAGAAGTAAAACCAGATACTACAGCATTGCTTATACTACCAAATTCAAACTTGGAATACTACAATCTCCTGAACTCTATAGTGCTTCCTATAGCGTTTATATTCAGATGGATAGCTTCTACCACACTTCTGCGTGATGTCTATCAAAGGATAGGTAAACTTCCACTTTCATTTTGGATAATTCTCTCCCTCCCCCTGATACTATATCTAGTTGGTAAAATGCCAGGCTTTTTTGCGGGCGAAAGCTTAGCGGGGGTGGACGAGGCATATCGATACTACTTTAGAATTCTATTCAGAGCTGGCACTATAGGAGGAAATATTGTTTTTGGTTTTGCTTTTTTTGTGATAGCAAGAAGATTGGCTTCGACGAAAATAAAAGACTATCTTATCATCACTGCGATAGGAGATACTATAGTAGGTATCGCGCTTTCAACCTCTGCTCTAGAACCAACATACGGAGTAGCAGCCCATTCTCTGGTGATGCTGTCGTCTTATATGTTTAGCATCGGATTATATATTTGTGCTATATCATTGTCACAGGATAGTTCATTAAGAAAATCAATCAGAAGATCCAATATAGGGCTAATAGACAATATAGGAACGGCTCAAATGGAGCAAGAACTCAGGGAAAAAATATTAAAAATAGTTGAAGACGCAAAAGATAAGATGGAAGAACAGACCGGCGGCATTTCATATTCATTGACCGAGGAAGACGTAAGTGACTACATGGAGTTAGTAATAGACGAAAGAAGACATTCAACTATATTAAACAAAGAACAAGAATCAAAGAAAAAAGGCAAAGAAGAGAATATTGGAAATAACCCCCATCCTTAACTACCCCACTTATTTCTGTACTAAAATCTTATATGCTTATTCGGGAGAGATTCCATACAGATGACTAAGTGTATTGCTTTCCATTCGTACAAAGGAGGAACTGGAAAGACTACGCTAGCATGCAATTCAGCAGCCGCGTTGGCAAAAAAGGGGTTCAACGTATGCTTATTAGATTTGGATCTTTATGCTCCAAGTTTTCAAATATACTTTCAGAAGGAGCCTAAAAAAGGAATAAATGATCTTCTGGACACTAATGCAAGGGTTGAGGATGTTATGGTTGATGTGACAGATATTATTAATAACGTAGCTCAAGATAAAGACCTAACAGAAACTGGGAAGCTGTGGATTGGTTTCTCTAATCCAAAGAAGAAAGACGTATTCAAGCTGGAGATGGCGGAAACAGACACAAAAAAGGAGATTATTAGGAGATTCATAAAACTCAGAGAAAGGTTGATGTCAGAATATGATGCTGACTATATCATCCTAGATACAAGCCCTGGTATGAGATTTTGGTCGATAAATACTTTAGCGATAGCAGATATTTTACTTTTAACCCTTAAAAGCGGTGACCTTGATATTGAAGGAACAAAAAGAGTTGTTGATGAAATATATAAAACCTTTACAAAATTCGGAAGTAAAGCGTTCCTTTTGTGCAATAGGGTAGCTGGCTATTGTGTTCCGCATGCCATTGAACAAAATACCGACAGTTCGTATTCCACATCTTTCCTTCCTGGATCAATCTCGCCTTCAGCAAATCATAGTCAGGCCATAATGCAGTCACAGGAAGAACAAATACAGGATGCGCTCGACACAATTGATAAGCTATCCACAGAATTAGGAATTCGAACAATTAGTTCCATTCCGTGTTTCTGCGATATCCAATTCCTAAGAAGAGAGTTCTTGACTGCCCTAAAATATCCCGAACATCCTTTTGCGAAACAAATTCAGCAGTTGACTAACTCATTATAATTAGAGGTGAAGGCTTATCCAGAGACTCATACGCAGGATACTCTACGACAGTGAATGTTTGTGCGCTAGTGGAAGGCTGAAGGCAAATGTAGCACCCTTTCCCCCAGAATTGTTCTCTGCCCATATTTTTCCACCATGACTCTCTATGATATTCTTTGAGATGAATAAACCGAGGCCAAGTCCCGTACTCTTGTCACATTTTGTCGCGAATTTTTCAAATAATCTAGACATTATAGATGGATCAATACCTTGGCCATTGTCTTTAATGCTCACAACTGCATGATTACTGCCATTATTATCAATCCTCCTTTCTATCCTAATTGATACTGTCCCATGTTCGGTAAACTTGATCGCGTTGGTAAGCAAATTAGATACTACTTGCATCAACCTAAGTCGGTCTGCTTCTACCAATATCTCGTCAATTGTAGAACCTGTTCTTGTTACTTTGCCTTCTACATTTATTGTAACATTGTGTTCCTTCGCTAATTGAGTTTTGACGTCTGATACTTCATCTCGAATTACCTCTTGTATGTTAACTATCTCTTTGTGCACCGTTAGAGATGATTGACTCTCGATTCTGGTGAGATCCAAAATGTTTTCTGTGAGGGCCTTTAATCTCTTGGCATTTCGAATAATAATTGCCAGAAGTTCTTCTTGTTCTTGAATATTTATGCCCTTTCGGGCCTGAAGAACCTCGGCCAAGCCTAATACCGGTTGAATGGGATCTCTTAGCTCGTGTGCCGCTATGCTGAGAAAATCTGTTTTCAAGCTCTGTTGAGATTTCAACTTCTGAAGAAGTTTGGAGATCTGCGCATTGAGTTCCAATTCTTTCCAAAGGGTTTCAAATATCGTAGCATAAGATAGTACTGTTGGTATATTGTTAGAATAAGTTCCTAAACCTATCATCTCTTCTGAGGTATCTTGGTGTTTATTCGTAACATTGTAGTCTGTAGTCAGAGCCCCCTCTTTTTCCTTGAGCTGAAAAGCCAGAGATTGTTTTCCATCTACGACTAGGAGCATTATTTTATTATCTAGAAAGCGTGTTTCTTCGATGCACCTGATTTGAATATCTGGTAATTTATTGGTATTTATTTTCGAGGATATTTCCTTTATATTTTTATCTGAGGGAGTAATAATTTTTACGTCGAGGCCTTTTTTAGCCGCAACTCTTTCTAAAAGTTGAAAGCCCTCCTCGGAATTTTTTTTGTGACGAGTATAATAGCAGAATAAGTTAATAGAGGAAAATAGGATTTCTATTTTTTCTCTAGCAGAATCTATAAGTTCATTAAAGAGATCTTGTGTTTGTATTGGATCTTTAATGATCTCTACGCTTTCTGATCTTTTTTCTCTAGATCTACCGTTTCGTCTCTGTTTTTCTTGCTGTCGACTTAGTTTGATTTCCTGCTCTTTGGGAACAATATATGCTGTCTTTCCCGATAGCAATCTAAAATCATCCCCATATACAGCAAGAAACCTCTTAAACATGACAGCACAGTCTCTTGTGTCGAACCTGTAACTTTTTTCTCCGATTTTTTCCTCGAAAAGGTTGGAGTGGCTTTTTAATCGGGTTCCACATAGTGCACATCCATTGGTATGTGACTTATTATCCATAGACATTAGACTACAGAACTAGCTTTATGACAAGGACGTCTAAAATACAAGTGGAAAAAAGAAACTGCTAGACGAAGTGTTCGCATTGTTTAGAAGAGTATAATCACCAGCTTACATATAACCTCTTCTTTATGTCTTCGAGACCCTTTGGCGGTCCAAACAACAAAACGATTTTTAGGTTGAAGAATTATTCTATGAAAGTCCTATAACGAGTCTTCATTTAGTTATTTTTTATTACTTTTAGGTTTTACGCAAATCGTAGTGAAGACTGGGCCGCAAATTATAAGTATCCAAGGCAGATCACTTTTCTCTGTATGGCCGTTAATTATCTATGAAAAATTCTCGAAAAACTGCTATTTATTATAACCCGTATAATGTGATTAACACAGTAATAGAATTTGTAGATAAAGCTAACCAAAGAATCGACGCCTGCGTCGACTATACGCGTCCATCTCTGACTCTTGATATTGAAATACTGAAAAAGGCGTTTGTCGATGCTAAAGAGAGAGGGGTAAAGTTAAGGTATGTCACAGAGATCACAAGTGATAATGTGTCTTATTGTAAAGAGCTAATAAATACAATTAATGTAGATGAGCTGAGGCATATAGACGGAATCAAAGGTAATTTTTATGTTAGTGAAAACGAATACGTAGCACCTGCAACTTTTCATCACAAGGGAAAACCAGCCTCTCACATTATATACAGCAATGTCAAAGAAATTGTAGAACATCAACAGTATGTATTTGAAAGCTTTTGGAACAAGGCAATACCGGCACAACAGCGTATAAAAGAAATTGAAGAGGGAGTAATACACTACCAGACAAAAATAGTAGACAACCCTAATGAGATCATAAAAGAGATCTCCCGCCTTACTGCTGATTCGTATAAGCTGTCTATTTGCCTGGCTCCTGGCGGAATGCAATATAGTTATGACCACTTCTTTGACATAAAGAAGAAACTATTAGATAAACAAAAGGTTGGAGAACATAAGGGTATAAGGTACATTACTAACATAAATAAACAAAATATACATCTTGCTAAATCATACCTAGATCACGGTACCCAGATTAAACATATTAAAAATCTACCAGCTATGAGTTTTGGAGTTTCGGACAAAGAGGTGGCAGTGACAATAGAAAATATGGAAAGTGGCGAAGCAATTCATAGTCTCTTAGTCAGTAACGAACCTCTTTATCTAAAGCACTTTACTTCTACATTTGAAGAGTTGTGGAAAAATGGCGCGGATGTGACAGATCGGATTAGAGAAATAGAACAAGGGGTCGAATCTTCTGACATAGAAATTATCGAAAATCCGAGACAAGCAATAAAGCGTGCCCAACAAATTATAAAGTTGGCACAGCATGAGGTTCTCAGAATATATCCCTCTCTTAATGCATTTCGCCGGCAGGTACGTATAGGCGCTATAGATTTGTTTAGAGAGGTATTAGAACAAGGTGCAAAAGTTAGGATATTGGTACCTGCTGATGAAGAGCAAATTACACATATAGTAGATGAGACGCCAGTAGGATTACCTCAACTTGAAATTAGGAGTATAGATAAGAGTTTACAGACCCAAATGGGTATCCTAGTAGTTGATAGAAAAGAGTCTCTAATTATTGAATTAAGGGATGACACTAAAGAGAATTATTATGATGCGGCGGGATTGGCGGCATACTCCAATAGTACACCTATTGCGTTATCATATGTCTCGATATTTGAAAGTCTTTGGAAACAGGGAGAATTGTATGAACAGTTAAAGGCCTATAACATGATGCAAAGAGACTTTATCAATATAGCAGCACACGAGCTAAGAACACCTATACAACCAATACTAGGATTATCTCAGGTCGTCAGCCCTAGGGTAGGAGAAGAGGAGCGAGAACACATGAGTGTTATCATAAGAAATGCAAAAAGGTTGCAAAGACTGACAGAGAACATTTTGGATGTCACAAAAATCGATAACCATACGCTAAAACTGCAGAAAGAAAGATTTAACCTAAATGATTTGATATCAAGCATTGCACAAGATTATAGGAACCAAATCAATAACTCCAATTTACAATTAGTATGCAACTTCGAAGAAAAACAAATAGAAGACAATAGCAATGCGGCAATTTTTGTACAGGCAGATAAATCTAGACTAACTCAGGTTATTTCCAATATTTTAAGTAATGCCATTAAATTTACTAAGGAAGGCACCATATGCCTTGATATACAAAAGAAAGTAAGAGAAACAGAAAAAGGTACAAAACAAGAAGAAGCCATAATTACAGTTAGGGATACGGGTATTGGAATAGAGTCTGAACTATTGGACAGATTGTTCTCAAAATTCGTCGGTAAATCCAAGAAGGACGTTGGAGGCACCGGGTTGGGATTATTTATATCAAAAAGCATTATTGAGGCCCACGACGGTACTATACGTGCTGAGAATAACCCAGATAGAAAAGGAGCTACCTTTAGTTTTACCCTGCCAATTGTCACAGTGAACGTGCAGGATTCGTGGTAAACCGCAGTGAAACGTAAGACAACTAACTTATCGTAATCATTACATCGATATTTTGGAAAATATGATACTCTAATTAAATACACACTTGTTCCGTCAATACCTCTTGCTCTAGCTATCAATCCTAATACTTGAGTACTATCTGAAGTCGTTTTTATATTGAATTATTTGCCTTATTCCCGTAGTTAGCTTTTCACAACACAATCACATTTACGGATACCACGAAAACTTGCGATGCTGGTTCGACTATACTGTTAGCATATATTGGCACACTAAAAAAATTATCCCAGATATGAAAAACAAATAAGCTACCAACAAGCAGTTAACATACCTTAAAGATGCAGCAAACGAACTCCTCTGAACCAAAATATGAATCAATAGAGCAATTTAAGAAGCTTTCCCGCGAGGGCTATATGGTTAACCATATTAGCCATCCCCCTACGAGTGATGGGTCAGCTTCAATAATGATAGACCTAGTGCAGCCGTCCAGAAACCAAGAGTGTTTGCTAACAGTCTTCGGGGAAGAAGCAGTAGCACTATCTGAGTTCGTAAAAAGTTCAACAAGAGGTAAACAAAAAGGAGATATAGTAGAATAGTAGCACATTTTGGAGGTTTGACCTCTAATAAGATATTGATTGTAGATGATGAGCCCGACATCACTTTAACCTTGGGTAAAGGACTAGAACAAGGTGGATACGAGGTAGACATTTTCAACGATCCTCTAGTAGCGCTATCCAACTTCACGCCAGACACCTACCAGTTATTGATTTTAGATATTAAAATGCCCAACATGACGGGATTCGAGCTATATCGCAAGATCAAAGATATAGATTCTAAAGCCAAGGTATGTTTTATTACAGCGTTTGAAACATATTATGAGAAATTCAGACAAGAATTTTTTCCTCTTGAGGAAATAAAGGGATTTATAAGAAAACCAGTTGAAATA
>DASTUU010000221.1:0-29215 GCA_035759485.1 Nitrososphaeraceae archaeon | reverse complement strand
ATGATAGTACTTGTAAAAAATTGAGGTGGCGAGGACACTATCTCCCAAATGGACTTGGAAGTTCAAATCCTGCTATTGAATCTGCTGCATTAGGGTCTGGGTCTTCTGCTGGCTCTTCAGTTACTTCAAAGTTCTTATATGTATAGGGATTCACCATGTATTGGCTAAAATCTAGTGTGCCATTTCTAAACTGACCTAAGCTTAGCTTGTATCCTGACCCTCCAGCATCTACAAGCCAGCCTTCAAATACATTTCCTTCACCAGGGGAATCATTTATGTCGGCAGAGACATTGGTCCTACGACCGGTTGAGTCAATGTTGATAGTTCCCACCTTCTCTCCACCAAATGGTTTTCCTCCAGATGCAGCCGTGATGTCTCCAGATACCTGTTGAGCTTCTGCCATCTGACCTTGAAAAAGTATTGTTGGTATTTCTCCAGCAGTGACTAAAGTAACTACTACTACTACTACTGCTGCTACTGCACTCAAGGATAAAGCCCTACTGATTGTTGTATTTACCATTCATCAGTACCTTGCTTACAAAGTATAAAAGTAATTAAATCAAACATAAAATCTAAGAACTAGTTAACCATTCGTGTTAAGAATATATAGACTATGAAGATGAAGAAGATAAAGAACGATAAAAGCTTTTTTGTTACAACAGCAATAGAATAACCAAAGAGGAGTAAATGTGGAACTCGGTACGCTTTTGTCTCCCTATAAACTTAGCACATACATCTATCCGGTATCACCTAAACAGCTTTTCAATATCGCGATATACGACTATGATACAGGTAGATAGAGATCTATATTACAAAGCTATGATAAATGGTGTACCAATGTTTAAGGGTATCCGACTGTATAAAAAACTTCTTATGACTCCCCTGTAGTATATTACGCTTTGTAATGTTAGCATAGTTGAATTTTTTACATGAGGTGATAAGCTTTGTCTTCATTCTTGGCAAGAGTATGATTTTGAACTGCTGTTTCCACCAAATAATTCTGTGAATACGGAGAAACCTAATACTCAAGCTTGCGCTCCTATTTGTGTTGTCATACATACCGCCAAAGAGGAACAAAAAGCATTAGCCAATGTTGCTTAGCCGCGGGAAAGTTTTCATATGGGAAATTACCAGACTTCTGTAGTGAAGATCCTCATAGCAGAAGACGACAAGGACACAGCCTTATTATTTAAGATGGCACTAGCAAAAAGAGGACATCAGGTAATAACGGTCCAAAATGGAGAAGACTCCTTGAAAATATATCAAGAGGAATTACAAAACATACGATTTAAAACAGACTTGAGTGAACGAGTACAACCTTTCGATGCTGTTATACTAGATTACAAGATGCCCAGGATTAATGGAATGGAGGTAGCAAAGGAAATCCTCGCTGTGAATCCACATCAGAGGATAGTATTTGCTTCTGCATATGTAAAGGAAACTCTGGTCGACTCTATCAAGCAATTAAATCAAGTTGTTGAGCTAATGCAAAAACCATTTGGAGAGGATGCATTGATTGATACGATAGAAGACAGAGGTATATATTCTGAATTACAGAAATTGAATGTAAATGTAAATGACATCAAGGCTGCCAATTTGCGACATGAGCAGATCAGGGAGTTATTAGATATTTTGAGCAATCTACAAAAGGGCAGAACATTTTGATATTGTCTTTTATCATAAAGCTTCAAGTTTACATCAATTAACGTAATTTTGTTTTGTTGTACGTCGGGCAATCAATTCTTGTCTCTAGCTCAATTTTGCCGGCGCCAACCTAGATGATGATATGGAAGATGGTGGCATTGGTAGAGAAGTTGAGGTGGGCAAGCTGAAGCTAAAAGTGGCTCCTTTACCACCTCGATTATTCTCAGCCCATATTTTGCCGCCATGGGCTTCAATTATGCTTTTGCAAATGAATAATCCTAAACCAGTACCACCAACATCAGATTTTGTGACAAACTTTGAAAATAATCTGGGCAAAACTTCGGGATGAATACCAAACCCTGTATCACGTATTCTAACTACAACCTCTCTCGCGCGTACCGACTTTTCAACCGTCACAGAAATATAGCCTTCTTCCGTAAATTTTAGAGAATTGCTAAGTAGATTTGATACAACCTGTGTCAAGCGATCTCTATCCGCATTTACAAGAATATCCTCCTTGCCAGGCTCGTAGATCAGGTTTATTTTACCTTCTGCTATTTTTTCATGAGTTATTAGGTCTTTTACACCATACAAAATAATTTCGTTTACATCTAGGGTCTCTTTATTTAGTTTTAACGTATTACTTTCAATCTTTGTAATATCCAGTATATCATTTGCGAGTGTCTGAAGCTTTTTTGCATTTCTTATGACAATTGAAACCCGTTCCTCTTGTGGCATGCTGCTTTTCAATGATTCAGAGCTCAATACGAGTGGTTGTATAGGGTTTCTGAGTTCATGGGCTGCCACATTAATGAATTCTTCTTGCATTTTATCATGAACTTTTAACTGTTCATATAGTTCTGTTTGTTTCCATATGCTTTCAAAAATAGAAACATAAGAAGAGACAATTGATTTGCTTTTAGAGTACGTCGATAGGCCTGCTGCGCTATAGGAATTATCTTTCGTATCATCTTTGAGTTCAGTAATAATACATTCCTTTTTGTCTGCTAAAACTATTGTAATTCTGGTGCGGAGGGTTTTGTCCATGCTTCTAATCTCCACTTCAGGACATTGGAATTTCAGATCTTCTAATATTGCAGATAGCATATGTTCATCACCAAAATCGCTAGGAATCAACAACCTTGCTTTTGCTCCATGTGCCTCTGACACATCTTTTAGTAATTGTAATGCCCCTATGTCTATCTGACGTCGTAGAGCATTTGCAGAAGCAAACATTACTGATACCTCTTCTCTAGCAGACTTTACGATGTTCCGTGCTCTTGCAATCCCCTCCTTAGGATTTGGAATAATTTCTATGTCTGCTAAATCTATTCCTTCTTCAATATCCCTTATCCTATCCGCAGCATCAATCCCATTTTTCCACAATTCTTCAAATATTGAAACAAAATGGTCGAGATATGCTGCTTCATTACTAACAAGAAGGTTTTGGATCATCTCACTGGTTTCGCTTTTTTGAATTGTTGCAATTATTTCCCTGTCAGAAGCAGCAAAGTCAATGGGTGGTAAATTCTTTACATGCCTTATTTCTACTCCTATTTTCAGGAATGGTTTAACTAAATCTACGCTGTTTTTGTCAATGGATGTAACCAACTTTATACCGCTGTGTTCATTTTTCTTGTATTTGTCCATAACTTTCTCATATGCATCAAAATAGTTATTGTATACTAGTCGTAATCCACCATAGCTCATACAACCTAAGAACTCAACAGAGTTATCAAGGATTTCTCTGCCCTTTTTTATGATCTCATCAATATTTCTTAGTACCTTAATCTCCCTCATTACGTCGTTTAGGTATGTTCTCATATCTACCTCAGAAAGGGACAATTGAATGCCAGTCTCCTTCGTCATTAACTCCGCGCGGCGCTTTGCTTCGCTTAAAACTTTTCTCTCCAATTGCTCCTGTATCTGTGCTGCCCCTATGCTTACCAGCATTTTAGATTCCTCGATAGCAGACCTTCTTATCAATTGCCGTAGCCTTGCGTCCTCTGACATTGAAATTGCTGCAGAATAGATACCTATGTAAATTAGGTATGCTGATAAGCCCATGAAACATATAGTAAAAATTCCAAATGGAGGGTACGGTCCAGCAATTAGCGTCGACTGATTTGAAACATACAATAATACGAATCCAAACGCTGCAATCATTATGTAACTCCTTACTGCACTATTATGGCGAATAGTTTTTGCAACAATCCTAAACGCGAGACCAAAGAGAAGAGCAGCTGCAGTCGAATTCAGTGAGATGTACAAGTAGAAGTAATATTCTTCCGAGGCAGATTCTGCGACGTATAAATCAAAGAAACCTACAAAGGTGCTCAGATAATATATAATAGGAAGAGTAATGAGGATCCAATACTTGATTAGGCCTGACTTAGTCAATTTTTTCGAATAATAATAATGTAAAAGAAGTACCGTACTGATCCAGAATAGAAGTGTAGATACTATATCTGCATAGTTGTAGATATCTGACAATAAAGTTGTAAGAGTACCTGGGTCATATGATGGAAATACTACAGGAGAATGCGGCGTGATAACTTGGTCCTTGGTTAACAAATTGCGTACGTCTGCAGTAATAGCCACAAGTATGGTTAATGCCAAGGCCAAGGCAGAAATCCCATAAAGTATAATCACTATAGAGCTCCTGTGTGAACGAAACCATTTGAAGAGGCGTACAGCAAATAATGTCAAAATGGCTGCAGCGAGAGAAAAGCTAACTACAGTAGCAAGAATTAAATGAACAAGGGAATATTGCTCTGTTATTATTATTTGTAAAATTAAATACAGCAAATTTGCAGCGAGAATGAGCTGAACTATAGTCACAGCCTTATAGGTTAAGTTCAGGAAAGGTGACTTGGATCTGATGTCTTTACTTTTGGACTTTATGAATCGTACGATAAAGTATTGACCTAACAAGTATACAGAGGCCAAAAGAAAGAATAGAGTCACTCCCCAAAATGTAACTAGATTTTGATAAATGAAATCGGCGACCCAATTTACAAGGCTATCAATAATAAGGGCCGAAATCACAGCAAAAAGGACGATATAAAATGATTTAGGTCCCAGTTCCCCGGCGAAAAATCCACTCTTGACAGGAGCAAAGAAATTAAAACTTTTATGGCCCATAGCCTGCTATCGCTAACTTATTCAAGTTTTCATCTCTCCCTAATATAATTTGCCTAGATTGGGACCAAAAATTGAAAATCTGCGCGCACTTGCTTTGTTCTTCATTGCATAGAAATGCCCGTATTTGGGAAGTATTTAATTTTTCTATTCGCTAAGGGCTCTCTTTAATATTATTTCCCAAAACTAATCTCGAAACGAAAAAATTACCCATGCTTCCACAACAATGTAATGAATAATGCAATAATTGCGACAATATTTGTAGCAATGATGGTGGGCGCGGGCCTAATGACGGGCTTTGTCTTCAACCTGCCACAGGACTCTCTCGTATACAAGAAGGCAACAGGCGAGAATTACTTAGACGGTGACGGCGTCAAAGAAGTCCGCGGTAGACGTTAAGACGTTCCTAAGAGGAAGACCCGACCATTTTCCTCTTTTTATTCTATACTTTGTGCCATATGGTTGGAGAAGCCTATTTTGTATACTATACTCTATCTTTTAGCGTTTTGATGAAGCTAGTCGTCTACTGCCGATAACCTAATGCAAGCCATTTTTGCCAAATTTCTGTCTGCGTTAATACCCGACCTATATCCGTATTTGTAGGCGACTGAGATAGTCTATAGTGTAAGCGCTGTTAACTTAAATTACACCTCGTATCGCCCAGTTGTAAAAGAATCATTTCCTATCTCAAAAGGTTTATTTTCTTTTTCCCTAACTGTAGATCAAATTGGGATTTAATGTTATTAGGGAATAAACTAAAATTTTGCCTTGTTGGCACACTCTCTGCTATAGCTATACTATCAACCTACCTTGTGTTCTTATCAAATGTTAGTTCCCTTGTAGTTGTTAGCGAAAGTATGGAACCAGCACTAAATACTGGAGATATTGTAATTATTGGTCAGAGCAACAGCGCTTATACCTCCTTTAAGGATGTCAAGGTCGGTGATATAATAGCCTTTGAAGAACCGGGCAAGACAGAATCAAGCCGTGATAAGATAATTGTACATAGGGTAGTGCAGATCACTAACAGCGCTTATGGAGACACAATCGTAATAACAAAAGGAGATGCAAACCCTTATCCCATTCAATTTGTTGACTTTCCTATCACAAACGACGACTACGTTGGCAGGGTAGACTATATCATCCCATACCTAGGACTAGTTTTGATGTATATTGACGTTCTTGTAAGGGTGGCCTTTCCACCGGCTTTATATATTCTCATTGCTGTTGCAGCTGGAATTCTGATAGTTATTAGGGTCAGTAGAAGAAGGGAATCCTCATATAACAAGCAATAATCCGTCCACCCACAACTTGTATTTATTCTCAATTTGTGAGTACATAAAAACCAAGAATATTTTCTAAGATTCAGGAAGGTATGTATGATTTGACTTTTGGGTTTGGTGTTTGCCTCCTGCTACTTGAAATGGAAAGCAAATAACGTGTTGGAATAGTAGAACAAACGTATAAGTTTGAAGAGTGTTCTATCAAGCACAAAGATTTGAAAGGCAGACATTGTACCTAGTTAATCTTTAACTAATTTTCTTAATACAAAGACTTAAAACCAAAACAACTATAATACGGCACACACATGAATAGTGTAGCCCATTAATGTCAAAATCAAGCTCAGTAACTGGAGTCCTGAGATCCATATCCGATGACATCTCACTAGATCTGTACAAATCTATCGCCAATTCAAATGGCGAAAGGGGCGATGACCTACTAACAAAAACCAAAATTACTCGAAAGCAGTATTATTCTAGGTTATCCAGCCTGACAAAAGCTGGATTGATAAAGAGAAAAAACGGCAGATATTCGTTGACTGCATTTGGTAGGGTTGTACATGAATCTGAAAAATCTATTGAAAATGCCTTCAACATTTATTGGAAACTGAAGGCAGTAGATTCAATTGGTGTTTCGAATGATATCCCAAAAGAAGAGTACTCCAAAATAGTTGATGCTCTAATAGACAGCTATAAGATCAAAGATATATTAACAAACAGAGATAAAGCTAAACAAGAGACGGCAGGACAGCTTCGAACAAGTAAATCTACCGGAGCAACAAACAATCACGAGGGGGCTAATGTCGAGAAAATTAGGTCGTTATAGCTGGTCCTCGTCGAGCGCACTTACAAATAGAACTCACCTTGATAAAACGCATAGGTCAACTCCAGCTTTGCAAATTCAATTCATACATAGGGCTCAACCAATCCTTATATTTTATTAGGCTGGCCTGGCCTCTACTCTCGCGTCAACACTTTGAGTGTCGCCATTGGCTCTCGTCAAAGTAAACTCTACTATATCTCCAACTTGCTTGTCACTTAAATTGGTACGAAAGTCATCAAGAGACCTAATATCTTGGCCATCTATACGAGTAATAACATCACCCCCCACCGGAATCTCCATACCCTCTATGATCTTTAGATTATTCCCGCCCTTAATTCCCGCCTTATCTGCAGGGCCGTCCGGAGCAACTTGTAACACTAGCAGTCCTGATGTTCCCTCTAGTCCGATTTCTTTTGAGATTTGTGGACTCAATTCCACCGCTGATATACCCAGCCAAGGTTGACTTTGGTTCGGGGGAAACGAAGGTGAAGAAGAGTCAGTTATGGATCCAACGTAAGCAAATGACAAGCCAACTATAGAAATTAAAATCAAAATGGGAATGATGGCTTGGCTAGTAATGGCGACCATAGGTATTATTAGCAAAGAAAGCATAACTACATTTCGACCTCAAACTGAATAGTCCTACGCGAACAAATTTCGTACTAAGAAAGAGGTATGAAAAGATATTGCCTATAATAACCAAATTGCATCCTCAGCAAGTTATGGTAAGAACATCTTTTCTTCCCTACTTTACTTTAAACGCTGGTAAAATGAACGTGAGCACAATTAACCCCGCTAAAAGCCATGCCACGGCGAATCCAAAACGGTTGACAGCAAAGGAGAAGAGGATAGGAATCCAGAAAGCTCCGAAAAGTGAAATACCATTTACATAACTAACAGCTAACGTTTGATACTTTGGATCAAGATGGTAAACAATGCTACTCCGTTTTGCCTCAGCATACACTATAACAAAACCCGCGGAAAGAAATATGGCAGAAATAATCATTGAGGGGATGATAATGTAGATCGACGGAACGGCCATTCCCCAAACGCTAACTGCAGCGGCAAAACCAGAGATAATCAAGATTTTCCTTGCTTGCCTCGTCCTGTCATACATGCGACCAAATACTGGTGAAAAGCAGAGTGCTATTACCAAGTTGAGGCTCCCTACAAAGCCGGCAAGAGTATAATCTATTCTTAAGGCACCAGCAAGATAAAATACGATAAATGTCAATATGATACTGGAACCTGCCTGAAAGGAAAGTAAGTTTAGGCCCAGTATAATTAGAGATCTACTAAAAATCGTCTGACGTAAGCCCGATGAATTTGTACTCGATCCTGCAATGCTCGATTTGACTACTGTATCGACTACCTGAATATCATTAAGAAGGAATAAACTGCTTTTATCTTGAGAATCTGTCTTGGAATGTCTTCGTGATAGAGATATGATCAGTATTAGACCAGTAAGCAAGCCGAGAGCGCCTCCAATTAGAAGGCTAATCCTCCAACCAGCAAGTTGTGCTAATACAACCCAGGCAAAAATACCTATAATCCCGCCTATTGCGTGCGCGGAATTAATCAAACCAATACCTAAGCCTTCTGACCCTTTACCTAGATATTTTGAGATGAGTATCACACTGGGTCCAAAAAAACAAGCCATTCCTATACCGGCCATGAATCTTAAAATTGCTAATTGAGCGATTTCGACCGATAGGCCTGTAAGTAAGGCACAGAATGAAGCCAGCAAAATGCCAAACACAGCTATTTTACTGGCGCCGTACTTTGCTGCCAAGATTCCTGCTGGAACCTGAAAAAAACCTACACCAACTATAAAGCTTGATGTAACCAATCCAAGCATCGAGATGTTTTGTTTAAGATCTACTGCCATGAGGAAAAACACGGATCCAATATTGAACCAATTGGTAGAATAAAGTACCCTAGCTAGTAGTAACGAGAGTACTTGGATACTGATATAGCTTTTTCGCTCCGAGTTCATTTGTTTGCGTAGTACCTTGGCTTTGTCACAATGGAAGTATAGCTACATAAAGCTATACTGATAAGTCTATAATACGATATATAATATATATGCGAATTTGAACTATGCTAGTAATTTTAAGTTAAGATGAGCAGTTGCTGCTAGGAAGCCAACTCCGGCTCCGCATATACTTAATATAATAGCAAGAGGGCAGGAATCTGCTACAATAATCAATAAGAACCAACAACATGTTATGTAACTTGTAGGCACAGCAAACTTGGCAAAGTTTTAAAGAAAGAAAATCATCTATGTTGAATTTGAATATTGAATCTTTCTTTGCTTATCGATACATTTGAAGAGATGGAGAAAACGACGAGTCGATTAAGTCTTACTGACAGTCTCGTTTCCTTATTTAAGAAAACACCAAGAGAGCTCATTGACAAGGTGGTTTATCTTATACAGGGAAGACTAGCTCCGGACTATCAATCATTAGAATTAGGATTGGCAGAAAAGATGGCTCTCCGAGCTATTGCTTATTCTTCTGGTTCTCATATCTCCCTAGTTGAGAGGGCTTATAGGGACACCGGAGACATTGGTGATGCGGCAGGGCAAATAATGAAATCAAAAAGTCAAACAACCTTGGCATCTGATACAGTGAGTGTACAAAGAGTTTTTTCGACCTTAGAAAAAATTGCCAAAACAACAGGCCCGGGGTCCCAGGAATCCAAATTAAAACTTTTGAGTAGTATACTTAGTGACACTCAACCTCGGGAGAGCCGATACATTATGAAATTTGTGATGGGTACTCTGCGTTTGGGTATAGCAGACTTTACCGTCATGGATGCGCTTGCCATCGCTTTTACGGGATCAAAATCAAACAGATCGGCACTAGAAAAAGCATATAACGTAACAAGTGATCTTGGAGCCATAGCTAAAATTTTAGCGACAAAGGGCCTTGAATCGATAAAGTTATTGAAAGTTACTCTATTCAAACCTGTTCGACCTATGCTTGCTGAGCGTGTGGCTACTATAGAGGAGGCCCTCGAGAAAATGAACGGTAATGGATTTGCAGAATACAAATTGGACGGAGAAAGAATACAAGTTCACAAGGATTCCAAAAGTGTTGAGCTATTTACGAGAAGATTAGATAAAATCACGCATCACTTTCCAGACTTAGTAGAATCCATTAGGGCTCTTATTGTAAATGAGACGATTTTAGAAGGAGAGGTAGTAGCAGTAGATCCAGGCACAGAATCATATCTGCCTTTCCAACTTCTGATGCACAGGCGCAGAAAACATGGGATTATTGAAGCGATGGAAAACTATCCAGTAGTCATGAACTTCTTCGACGTCCTATATTTTGATGGAATGGAAACAATATCAATGCCACTATCTGAAAGACGTCTGTTATTGGAGAAAATTGTTCGCAACGGCAGCAGAGGAGGAAAAATTTCGCTAAGGAAATCAAAGACGAATAAAAGAAGCAACTTCGCTGGGAAGACGAGAGATGATAGCAGCATCGAAACTCGTACAGAGAGTGTCAGTCAAGGCGTAGACTACAATAGAAAGATAAAACTGGTTCCCCAGATTGTCGTTAGGGAGCCTTCCCAGGTTGAAACGTTTATGGCTACTGCAATAGAAAATGGTTGCGAGGGATTAATGATTAAACACCCAGATAGTACGTATCGGGCAGGAGCAAGAGAATATGCTTGGGTAAAACTTAAACGGGAATATCAGTCAGAACTTGCGGATACACTGGATCTTGTAATAGTTGGTGCCCTTTACGGAAGGGGCAGAAGAGTCGGTAAATATGGTGCTCTACTGTTAGCAGCTTACGACTCAAAGGCAGATCTATTCCGAAGCACAACCAAGGTAGGTACAGGCTTCAGCGATGAAAGCCTAGCAAAATTCTTCAAAGACCTAGAAAAGTATGTCCTTTCCCATAAACATCCTCGTGTAGACACAGGAATGAAAATGGATGTTTGGTTTGAACCCAAAATTGTAATCGAGGTCATTGCTTCTGAGATCACATTGAGTCCCGCTCATACGGCTGGGATAAACTCACTAAAAAAGGGTTTCGGTTTAGCTCTAAGATTTCCAAAATTCACAGGAAAAATAAGGGACGATAAGAAACCCGAAGACGCGACAGCTGTCGAGGAAATAATCACAATGTACAAACAGCAATCTCGGATAATAACCTAGGTTGAAATCACGAAAGATAACACTAAATGCTGTGAGAATCTGTTGCAAATAGTAGGTTCTGATAACTACTTCCGTCATTCATATGAAATTGAAGCTAATTTTATAGTAAGTGAAAAACAATATTTGGGTTCTATAACTTTGATGGAACCACAAGGTCAATAGACAAGGAAGGTCTATTGTTTTTTGCAAGTAGTAAAGCTAAGATCAGGGCAAATAAAATAGGAGTTTTAGATTCTTTAATAGATGCTTCTACCAAAAAAGGCGCAATAATAAGAATCGTTTGTCCTCTAGCAGAGGAGAATTCAGAAATTATCGCTAAAATATCTAAGAGAGCTCCTGATAATAGAATTCTAAATTATGATAATAATGCTAGCTCTCATTCCGGTCTCTTCGTAGTAGATAGAACAAAGTTCATAAGATTCTGAGGTTCTTCTTGATCAGCAGGGAAATATTGAACAGTATCGTGAGTTACTTAATGCTATTAACAGAAATGCAAAAAGACTGCAGCAGCTTACAGAAAATATCTTGGATGTCACAAAAATTGAAAGCCACACTTTAGAACTGCACAAGGAAAAAGTCAATATAAATGAAAAAATACGAAAGGTCATAAATGATGTAAAGAGTCAAATTCGTAATCCTGATAAATTAAAAATAGTATTCTTAGAACCAAAAAACCCTGTATACGTCGAAGCAGACAGAATTAGGCTATATCAGATCATAGCAAACCTTCTTTCGAATGCTATAAAATTCACTAAAGAAGGGACTATATCTATTAGTGCTGGAACTTGTTATCAGTGTGAGAGATTCTGGAAATGGTATAGACCCAGTCATCATGCCAGGGTTATTTACAAAATCTGCTACTAAGTCTAACATGGGACTCGGACTGTTTATCTCAAAAAGCATCGTTGAGGCCCATAGAGGAAGAATATGGGCCGAAAACAACACTGAAGGAAAAGGAGCCACATTCGGCTTTAGTCTTCCTCGGTTGGTTAAAGAATTAAAGCAGCCAAGTTCTTGAAAGCGTTAAGCTACACTGCCACAGCAGAAACAACAACAATAACGGTAACAGCATTGATGTTCATTACACTTTTGTTTCTCTTTGGAGACTTATTACATATTGCTGTACCCCAGACTATTGATACTAGCATACAATAAGCTACTATTGATTACAAAGCACATTTTTCAGCACTCAAGAAAGAAGGATATTTTATGAAAAAAACCGATCCAATAACAATTGGATAAAACGTAATAGCTTGACTTTTAGCTTACAACCATTTTCGTTGACTTGTAGATACTCCTATTATTATAAATCATTATTAATATTGTAATACATACTCATACCAGAGTAATGAGCACTGCTGCGAAGACAGCAATGAGTACAGATACTGCCAACTTCTCTTTGAAACTCTTCTCTATTATTTCAAAAGCTGATAATTTCAAGTTTTTTCTAGCGGCAAAAGATGGTGTCAGAATAAATATTGCGACGCTAACACGTATGGAACTATCTAGAAAAAGGTATTACAAGGCATTGAAGCAACTAAGAGACGCAGGACTTGTTGAAAAGTTCAAAGGCGTTTATTCACATACATCTTTTGGCAGGATCGTCTATCAGAGAAATATCGTAGAACTAATAGAATACAGAAAATATTTCAAGGAAATGCAAGTAGTGGATGATATTAAAGGTGGCAATTTAAAAGTTACCGAAGATAATCTTGTGAGCTTTTTTGAAAAATTAATGGGGATAAAAAATAATGTAGCACCACATGATGTTGCTGCTACTGACCCGAGTGCCGCCATAGACACTTCCAAAAAGATAGAAATTGTACGGACTTATGAAAAAATGGTATCCCTATTACTAAAGTGCGTAGATTTATGTAAGGAAGAAATTCTGATTGCAACAAGAGTATCACCTGAAGAAATAATCAATGGAATCCTTCAGAAGTGCAAATTAGGTGTACATGTAAAAGTGCTTGCAGATATAGACTTAGTTAAAGAGTATTTCAAATTGCATAAAATTGACAAGGCCAAGTTAAATGGCCAAGACAAACATGCTGTTGAACGTATGAATGTTATCGGAAACCCGTGGTACCCGGAAAAGAGTGTCAATAGAAAGATATGCAAAATACCATTTGGACTGATAATTATAGATGGAAAGGAAGTGGGGATAGAACTAGTTGATCAAACTGATCCCAAGAGGTTCAATATGGGTATTCTGTTAAGAGATGAAAATGCATCTAGAGTCATGAAAGAATACTATGAAAAATTATGGAATGATGCGTATTCAGATATTGCAAAAGTGAAAGATGACTTGTAGCATAGCAACCATATCAACAACGTCAACACCACATTCCCAAAACAAGCTCAGAAACCAATAGCAACCCCGAGATGCACAAGAGCGGCATAATAACTTGTGTTAAATCCGTATTTGTACATCATGCGTCCTGTCACGGCGGGAATATCTGCAGCATATTAGGGCCAACTAATTTCTTACTTGGACTTCATCCTGAAATCATATGGATTTTATCTTTGGATACTCTAATGTGGTCTGACTTCTTTTACCATTTATTTCCCGTTGATAACTCATACATACAACCAGATTTTACCTAACAGCCCACCCGTCTGGCCAAGTCTTACTAGTACAATATATTTCAAGACGACCGACGAATCTAGTATATTTCTATAATTCTTATTCCTCCCGGTATGATCCGGGCGTATTAGGAATAGCATTTGCTTCCAAGATTCTCAGCCATAAGGAGAAACTAGACCTAGTCATATCAAAGACGGTGTAACTAGCTACAGCGTTGGCATTTAATAGAATTATAGCAAAAACATTGGAGAAGATCTCGGCTTCTATTCACAGAGGCTTCTATGATAGTCGATTTTATATACTTGGGAAACATAGTAGCTTAAGTGTTTAGACCGAGTGCCAACAACAATGCCCGCGTAACTCTCACTTGTCTCTTCTATTCCTCATAAAAGAATTGAAACGGTGAAAAAACCATGTGTATTAGAAGCTACTACTTTGGCTGTATCGATGGTGTATTTTTGAGAAGCTCATCCTTGTACAAAAAATTATCAAATAACAACTTTATTATTATTGCTGCCAATAGGCCATAAAACATGTTGAAAGGCAGAGCTCCAAATATTATTTTGCTTGACATAGCTGATAGCCTGCTAGTTTCAATAGATGCAATTGGACCCGTAGGCACTTGTTGTTCTATAACTTGATTTCCAAGAGAGCTAACTAATGGTAGAACCATCCAAAATGTAATGGGGAGAAATAAGATAGACCATAGAGCAAGGCCAAACAATAATCCGTAAATAGGTGCATATTGGTTTATAGTTTTCACCGAACTTCTTTTGTATGTAGCAAAAGGTATTGCCATAACAAGTCCAATAATACTCCCAGAAACTAAGTGTAACAATAATCCAAGTATAATCATGTTAAGTGAGAACAGATGTGAATCTGTTAGTGCAGCCATGATGACCACATAAAAAGTGCCTATAGGGACAGCAGTGACCTTTTCTACCATTAAAATTAAACCACTTATAGCTAGCGACGATATGAGCCCGGCAACAAGTCCGAACCTCGCCACCATAAATCGGCTGAGTCTGGGTTTCTGTGACAGGACAGGGGACGTACTGTTCTTCCTAATATTGCTATTATTGCTGTTTCTTCCTTTGCGGATCCATGATCCTGCTTTCATTTGTCTGTTCTCTATCCATATAGATGCGAATGTAATATTTTTACTTTGCTGAACCAAATGTAAGGATAAATGAGCTTATAAATGCGATACTCAATAGAATTTTTAATGGCTAGGGGCTTTTTAAATAAAAATTAAAGCTGCAACGACAAGGTATTGAGCTATTCTTATAAGTCCAAAACAGTCTCTGCGTTAGCCAAACTTGCCAAAGACTCATGTTCTGACATGGTATTATCAACTATAGCAACTATGACGTGAGGATTTATCATAATCCCGCCACTATTGGACAGGGCATTAATCAATGAGATGGCTAGAACCAACACTCCAACCGCTACTATTAGAAGTATGATTCTGTACCTAATACTACTTGGCTTATTACCCCCCTTAGGTCTCTGTTCGGCTGGGCCGTCATGCCTAGTGTTTGTGGACTCTTCCTTTCTCCTCTGTCGGGCTTTAATAGAGTTCAGTATTGGCGTCTTCTTAATCACAGACGAGTCAAGGGGAGACCTATGTACTTCATATAAAATTACATCTATTCCACTCGAAGTTTTTTGGTCAAAAATCGCAAGCGCCTCGGCGTAGTTATACTTTTCAACAGATAGAGTCTTACCTAGAGTTTTTTTCCATTCTATGACCCAAAGCTTCCTTGGCTCCGTCGAATCCCCATCCGCGACGGTCATATCGTAAACTCATCCTCGGTCATCAGACAGCAAACGCGACACATATCCCTCTATTAAGAGATGCGGCTACCAACCTGTTTCCCGACTTCTCTAAAGCCTCCGGCACGTCCTTTTGCGCCTCTCTAGCTCCAGCTTCTCTACCTTCAAATAAAAATTCATGATGATCAAACCCGCCAACAATATGCTTTGATATCATGCATTGTATCCATGCATCCCCAGTTGATACCGAAGCCGAGTTATCATCTTTGCCATCCACGGTTCTCTCTATAGACCAGTCAACAATCCGAATAGATCTTTGAACTATAGATTTACTGGACATTTACAATGCTAATTGAGGCAACGGAGGTGATAAAAGTTTCTATAACACCCATACTAAATCTCTTTGAAGCGGCTCTCACTGTCCTGTCCAATTCTTGGTCACACTGTGGAAGAGCCCCGTGCACAAAAAATATATCTCTCAGCTATGAGCATCCGTAAGATATTTCAAGGTTTTGCTATGCACATAATCTGATGTAACCAAATATCTTAGCCCATCAGATTATAAGGCCCATGGTCAGTAGATATATTCGATTAAGGACAGAAGACGCTATGGATATTTTCCAACCTTCAATCTACATTGCAATATTTCCATATTTGTTTATAGCAAGCTTTCCCCTGTTCGGGATAGTCTTGGTAAGCAGATGGCTAGTGAGCGACAGACGAAGAAAACGTAATTTTAATCAATCCAAGCTAGGCCAGTAACAAACTCAGCATCTCCTAGAATGAGATAAAGCTAGCTCGAATTCGATTATTATAATTCATTTTACGACATTGATTATCTTTGATGTTTGGTACTATCCCTAAGAAATTAGCGAATTTCCTATAGTAATAATTTAGTTTACGGAACAAGGCTCATCAAAATCAATGTCCTCCAAGATCTCTGTTCAAACACCCGAGGATCATATCCCTTTACGTTCACTTTCTTAGAAGCTCTTTTGGTGAGATAAAGTCCCAGTCCCCCCAACGTCGACCATAACCTTCTATCGGGGTTTGAGGTGTAAGAGTTCAATCCCCATCTAGCTGCTCGGAAGAAACGCGGGTGTTGCTCTGATAAATAATCCAGGAGCAGGCCTTTAGAGCAAGAAAGGATGTAGTGCGCATGTTCAAATACCTCCCCTTTAGTTGCATAATCTGCTCTATCAACGTTAAATTTACCATGCTTCATACCTTCAATTATTGTATCAAGATTGTTTTCTGCTTCAATTGTGTTTATGCATCTGCCTATAGTCGATTCAATGTGCGAATCACTACCTGCTATTGTGATCAGCCCATTTTGTCTAGCAAACCTTTCGGCAACAACGTTAGAAAAATGGTCAAGGTTATTACTATTAAATGACTCCATCATGTCGCACAGAAGTGCTTTCTCGCGTATACCATTAGAGACTGCAAATGGATGAGCTGCACAAGAAATGGCATTTTGTCGTCTTACCTCATCTAACGTTTCTCCCAGAGTCATCCCTGACCTTATTTCCCTTTCAATTCCATATGCAATTACATGACCTTGGTTATTTATTGTAACTTCTTCGGCAGGATAAACTCTGATATTTTCGAACTTATGATGATTCTGCTGATACTCGACCATCTTAGGGTAACCATCAAGGGTATTGTGATTGGTAACGAAAAGTACATCTATTCTATTTTTTAATGCCGCTTCCAACTGGTCCCCTATACGTACGCCGCAATCAAAAGGAATACAGGATGAGGCGCTGCGGTAGTTGGAAAAATTGTTATGGCAGTGCAATTCAGCTCTTAAAATTTTAGCCGTTCCTAAACACCGGTGTTATCCTATTCATTATTATAAGCAACTAAATATATAGTAACCTAGGACATCGAAGCAATATTGGGTATTTATCCTCACTAACGGAAGTCATACTAGTTGTTGAATAGCCCCATCTTATTGTGGCTACTACTTCAATTAGATCAGCAAATGCATATTAATGATGAAATAGTTCCTCCAGCCTTCAGATATAGGGAAATTGGGACGAAAATTCTAACTTTTAGTGCATGGTCTTAGTCACAATGACCGAGGCTATTCATCTGACTAATCTTGGGCTGTAATCTATAAATGCAACTAAAAAATAGCGGGTAGGAATATTTTATATCACTGAAATCCCCAAAAAACACATCGTAATGAAGCATTCCTCTAATCCCAGCATTCAGGAGATGAGGACTAGAAGTGTCTTCATTTTTGCTTTTTATGTTTCTGCTATTGTAATGCTGGCGATTTGTTTTTTTGCACTGTACCTAAGTGCTGGAGAATACTTGAAGACTAGTAGACTAGTTATAGGGGAAGTTCTGGTCTATACAGAATTTCCCGCTCATGGATCCCCAAAACTAGTTACATACCTAATGGTAATGTCTATTATTTCATGGTTCTGTGTGACTAGGCTTGCAGGTAATAGGGTCAGGACTATCCAAGAATCGGTAAAATCACTATTGCAATTAATTGTTATAGTAATTGCGGTGGTTGCCTTATATGAATTCCTTTACAACTTTATTCTATTGAATTCGTTTCTTGCCAATGAAGTACTAAGAGGCCAGTTCATGTCAGACCATATCAGTGTTCCTTATCCAAATCCTAGGACGCCTTGGAATCTCATATTTGCGACAAAAATGCTACTTGCAGCGTTTCTTATTTCGGCACACGCTGTCCACATAATCTCCCGATCAAAGAAGCAAAAGTAATATCAATATTGGACTAAATAATGACATATCCTAGAAATAGCGACTGAATATCATTCACACCAGGGACGGCTTACAAAAGCGTACTAGATACTTTAGAGCCTTGTCATTAAATAATCCTCACTTTTTCTTATTCCTGTGGAAGAAGATGTCACATTCGCAGTCACTGTTCACTTTAATTATTCTTCCGCACTTAGGGCAAATTGTAAGTCTAACCGCATTGATGCGCTCTCCATTTTCAATGAATGCCAGGATGCTAGACATGAAATACTATACCCAAACCACTATTTAAGATTATTATAATAAGTGGATAAATGATATATAAAATACAGCAAATAAGCAGAATAATAATTTTCTACGAGAAGAACTTAGGTTATCTTCATTTTTCGAATCCCCTTGTTGATCAGCTACAACTTTGTGAGCCTTCTTCTTTTTTTCTTATTATCGCCTTCATTCTAAGGGATGGTCGGTCTTCGTGACTTTCAAGGACGTGATCAATATATTTTTCATAGCTGAGAAATTCTGAGCTACACGCCGAACATACAACTCGATAATTATTCAATAGCCATCGCTTTACTACTATTACTCAAAAGCTTTTTCCTACTGTGAATAGTTGTCTGGAAGATGCATTGAAACAAAGTCTGAAAGAGGTCTATCGTTTTTGAAGAACTGAAGCCTACATTTTCACAAAATTAGTATGACAGGAACAAATCAAAAAGTAAGTTAATCGCATCTTTTTGATTTATCTTCTAACGCCTATTTCTGGGTGTCTGTATCGTATGGGGTAGTTTGATCTGTTCTATGTCGAGGGTATGCTCTCTTCTTACTACCCCTAATTACGTATGGCTTCCAAGTCCTCATATTGATTCCTATGTCACTAAGATAAATAGTATCCGCCATTGCAACCTTGGTTTGAATTGCGATTCTTTGGTTGGTCAGAAAACATATTATGCCAAAGCCTACGATATTAGACGCGTCTCCCAAACCAATGAACATATTTGTGATATACTCGTGTGCTAATTTCTTTATTTTATACTTATGTAACAAAAGGAGATGATTGTCTGCGGTAACAAATGCCTTGTAATACATTAGTCCCTTATAGACAAATTTGGTTTTTCTTAGACTAAAGACTTTTGTCACGCCAAACTTTCCGAAGTCGGCTATATGCCTCTGAAACTGATTTAGTCTTCTCCTCGCTCTTTCCGTTTTCGCCTTAAGAATTGGATTGTTGGATAAAGGAGACTTTGCATTTAATAGTCTGGGGAGCTTCTCTAGCCGTATCTTGGACCTAATTTGTAGGCAAAAGTCACTCGCATTTTCGCCAAGACAAATTAATATGTCTGGCTGAACTTTATTTGCAATTGCAATTTTTCCCCACAATCCCTTTCTAGCAACGTATCCATCTGTATTTATAACAACTAAATTGACACCGTATGAGTTCTTCTTAGTTAATTTGTTTAGCAATAATCTCACGGATCTTGCTATCAGCCCTTCGTACCCTGCTGGATTAATACTTCCCACAAAGCCAAAAAAATTGGAGGCAACCTCGCTAAGATCTAGTATTTGACTCTCAACAACTCCACAACCTATAGCACAAGGAGGGGCCATGTCCCCCTGCCCAATGTCAGCGTCTATTACCCCTGGCCGCAGTCCCTCTTTGATTGCATGATTTATAATATAAGTCGAAAGGGTGGTCTTGCCTGAATCGGTTGGCCCGACAACTAGGATACACTCTGGAATGACAGCCCTACTATAGAAAATGGTGTAGATAACATCATCCCATATTCTAGTCCCTGCATCGCGCGAGCCGGTGATCCAAAATCCTCCTGCCTCGTTGCCTTTTTGCAGATCCTGTGATAACAGGACGTCGCAGCTGGATTTAGTCTCAATCGGCCAGACCTTTTTATCTTCTAAAAATATGTTGCGGCCGGATATGTCCTTTCCTAGAATGCTAGCCTCCCCATGCGTACTGATTTCCAATGGCCCCTTAACAAGGAGGACTAGATCCGGCGTAAGAACACGGGCATACACGATCGCTTCAAGGATGAATAGTTGTATGGGTATCTATAGATTCTAGAAAGTTGAGTGTTAGTAGTTTGTAATATACTTTAGGTGCCATGGTGTTCAATGCCCTCTATGTTTATAACAGCCGAGGATACCACACAGACGGATTCATTCATTCATTCGATTTCATTTCATTTTCGTTGTGTTTCAAGAGAGGTTGGAACGAAGCTGGAGCTTGGATGCATAGAGATCAGATATATTACAGTTTATTGAACTCAAAGGCTTGAAAATTGTTTTGTTTGCTACAATTCTGCGCTAAAATAGTCTTGGTATTTTACCCATATAGTCTAGGATGAGATTTAGATGTCAATTTGGTCTGTTGTGAGCTGGTCTAGTTTTGACCTAAAACTCCGTATTATCCCCGCGGCATGGTCTCTTACCTTTTCTACTTTGCTTTTCCTGTATGCGTGCTTGTGATTGAAGTGTTGCACGAAATCATTTTTGGTAGACTCAAAATGCTCATGATCCGTTATGATGTAGCCGCTACGGCTATTTCCATATACACTTGATACAAAACTTTGAGAATATTCCCAGCACTTTGAGCATATGTAAGCACAGTTTCTAAAACCATGCGCCTCACCAACTATACAATTCTTCCCCTCTCTTATGTCAAGGTTAGAATTTGTTGATACACCAGTCACCAAGGCAAGACTCCAGTGGGGGCATATGTCCTCAAAGGATAAAACTATTTTTGGCTGTAGTGATGTTGTAGGGTCGACTACGGCTTTCCTCATCAACGTAGTTGGGTTGCTAGGTTGGTTCTTTGCGCCGGATCGCTGTAATTCTTCTTGGCTCATTATTACTCCTGTCGTTATAACACCCAACAATATCCAATAATATAAGTTTTTAAGAGATTTTTTATCTGAAAGGCAACATGTTTTTACTAAAATATGAGCCCTTTGCGGCATTTCCACATTAAACCTATAAAGTGGAGTGTCGATTTTACATACAAATGTAATCGAATGAAACCCTCGTATAGTCTCGTAGACGCAACTGCGCCGGAGTTACATTATCATCCATAGTTCAAAGTTCAACTGAAGCCAGTTACAGTACCGCGATGTTGGCATTCGTCCCATGCCTATCAGCAAAGAAAATATAATTACATCTATAGAACCAGACCAAAATTGATATGTGCTGCAAGCAGTCTATGAAGTAAATAGCACTCACATTTACGCCAGCCGGATAAACAGATATATCAAAATATCTGTTTTATCACATGTAAAGAGAGGCATGATTACATTTCATAGCAAAGATATACATGCATCTCTAGACGAGATATGGAATCTAGTATCTGACATTGACAGAGAACCCGAATTCTGGCATGGCACTAAATCTATTAAAAATATTAGAAAGGAGGGAAATATAGTAGAAAGAGAAACAGTAATTGCGTTCAGAAATGCTGTTTGCAAGGAAATTGTTACTTTAGATGCCAAAAATTCGGTCAAGAAA
This sequence comes from Nitrososphaeraceae archaeon, assembly GCA_035759485.1. Classification (GTDB taxonomy): domain Archaea; phylum Thermoproteota; class Nitrososphaeria; order Nitrososphaerales; family Nitrososphaeraceae; genus TH5893. The sequence goes on along the minus strand of DASTUU010000221.1, from coordinate 7,532 downwards.
AAAATTCTTAATGGACGTATCACAGGTACAAAAGATATTAAAATAACGCCACTTGCGGCAAATCTCGAGTCGATGTTCAATGGAGCATCACTGTGGGGGGTTTCTTTGGATTATTTAGAGGTCGGGTGAAAAAGCACATATCGCAAGGAACTCCGGATGCTTTGGACAGAATATCAACCACAGTCACCTAATATGCGAGATGAGCTATGTATAAACTATCGTGGGATATATCAAAATGATGAATAAGGATATTACCTCTGCTTTAGACTACCATGAGGCAACCAAACACTCAGAAATTAGTCTGATGACTCAAAGACACTACCTGGACTTCAATAACCGTCCAATACCTTTCAAAATATATACTTCTGAACTTCCAATGTATCCTCTTCCATCAAGCTTCTCGCAGCCGACGGTGGACACGATCGCATCAATCAGTACAATTCCAAAAAAATCAGACACTAGTAACGAAGATACCACCCGTTATAATGATAGACGTCCTAGTCGAAAACCAGATGTAGGAGACCTAGCCGAGATCTTGTTCTTTTCAGCGGGCATTACTAGAGCAATAAAATACAATTCTGTAACATATTATATGCGTGCCGCCTCAGCAACAGGCGCACTATATCCAATCGAACTATACGTTGTTTGCAAAGATTTAGCTCCAGACTTAAAAGCCGGGATATATCACTTCAGTCCTGCTGATTTTAGCCTCACCCAGATTAGGAGTGGTGACTATAGGCATCAGCTAGCTGCGGCCTGCGCAGAGCCCCCTATGACATTGAGCTCGCCATTTACGATAGTATTTACTTCTCTGGCATGGCGTAACGCCTGGAAGTATCAAGCACGTTCGTATCGTCATTGGTTCTGGGATTCAGGTGTAATAGTCGCTAATTTCTTGGCGACTGCGGTAGCGATGGGTCTCGCAACCCGTCTAAACATGGGATTTGTCGATGATATAGTAAATAATCTCCTATGTTTGGAATCACGTAAGGAAGCTACAATTGCAATAGGAAATGTTAGTGAAGAAGAGCCTCAAACATCTAAGGATCTATTAGATGGAGAAAAGGAAACAGAAGGAAAAATTGAAAACAAAATTCCAAAAATACCTGTTCCAAAGATCCGGCCGTTGTCGGAGAGAGAAACGAGTTATCCCGAAATTTGGGCCTTACATGAGGCTTCGGCACTATATACTGCGGCGGAAGCCAGAGAATGGATTAACGGATTAAATTACGACGACGACACGGTTGTCCCATTCAAGTTGAGTATCGGAAATACGCCGTCCGAAGCGCTCGGGGTGTTAGATAGACGACCAATATCGCCACTGAATCAAGACAATTGGTCTAGTAATATTCCTGGCCTAGGGGGAGTGATACTCAGGCGGGGTTCTACACGAAGATTTGCAAATTCACCCGTGTCCTTTTCAATTCTTTCAACCATACTAGGTAGTTCGACTAGAGGCGTACCACTTGATTTTCTGAGAAATGAAAATCTTTCGTTAATTGATATCTATCTCATATGCAACAATATAGAAAATTTACCAGCCGGTGGATATTTTTTTAATCGTAGAAAAAATTCTCTCGAATTGCTAAAATTGAAGGTCTCAAGAGAAATGTCTGGATATCTGTGCTTGGGTCAATCTCTGTTCAGCCAGGCAAGCGCCGTTCTGTTCTTGATGAGCGATCTCAAAAAAGTACTTGAAGCTCTAGGTAATAGAGGCTACAGAGCGTCCCAGTTTGAAGCAGGCATCATTGCCGGAAAGATATACTTAGCCGCTTATGCCCTGGGGATAGGGGCCTCCGGATCAACCTTCTTTGACGACGCAGTAACGGAATTCTTCTCCCCACATGCCCAGACGAAAAGTACTATGATTGCTGTGGGCATAGGAAAGCCTGCGTATAAAGCTTCTTCTGGTAGGATCCTTCCTGTTAGGCTGACCAGAGAAGAGCTCTCAAATGCGAAATTGTGATGACAGCTACTAACTAACCCAATCACTAATAGAGCATACTGGAGTAGTGGTGTCAGATGCTTTGAAGTTTATACTCAAAAGCAAGGACAGATAAATACATTGTAACAGCAGTACAAGCTAGGCCCTAATAACAAAGGGTATTCATAAAGCGAAACAGAAAGAGAAAGATCGCAGTGCTCTAACTACGGTAAACCAACCGAAGAGTGGACAACTCATAACGGAGCATTCTAGCCTAGCTTAACTACGAAATAAAATCGCTATCTTCTATCTCTAGGCCGCCGTATTCTAATGTACAGGAAGAACTAATAGCTAATGTCTGCCTTTGTTGAGCCAGAAAATAAAAAAATGGATGATTGATTATTGATCTAATCAATCGTTGGGATTACCGTTGGGTGGACCTGCGTTATTACAGGCGTTTCTATTAAAGTCTTGCTGGCATTGGCCAGGGTTTCTGGTTCCTGGAACTCCTCCTGCAGCTGCGTCTACTGGGACGATTACGTGAGCAGCTGTTTCTCCCAGAAGAGCCATTGCTGCAAGAACAGCAAAGATAGCTAACGATGTGTTCGTGTTCATAGCACAACAAGTAGAAAAAGATTTTACGGAAATAATAAGGAATATCCTCAGAAGCTGGGGAAGTATCAAATGGCTTGTAAGAAAATTATTAACATAACGCTGACCCAAAATGTGTGCTACTCAATGTAATGCAGAGACAGCTCATGCCGATCACGCTAACTGCAAAAAAGCAAAATAAATAGAAACATGAAATGGAAACAAAAATTGTATATAGAGCATGGAGCCTTCTATTTCAATGATAATCCATATCTCCACTCACTTCTGTCCATGTCATCTATGAAGGAAAGCAAAGTATCTTCAAGTGCCTTTAATGCCTGCTGTCCCTTTCTAACAGTTGCTTTCTTTGGAGCGCCCGTTGCGCCTGTACGCGTAAGCTCATCAAATCTCCAGTATATTCTTATTTTGTCGCCTGGCAATTTTGGAATGACTTCATTAGGGGCCTGCTTCATATTTACTAAATCGGGTCTAACAGCCAGCATGCCAGATGTTTCGGCCTCCCCCCCATGACCAAGTCCACGCCACACTTCGAATAGGCCTTGGGTGATTTGTCCTACTAATTCCCACCAAGCCTCCAAACATGCGATTACAACTTCTGCATGTCTATTCCTTGTAGTTCTTGCCGCCGATTCAATGGGTGAAATATTCCCATCATGTCCATTTATTACAAGTATTCTCCTTACTCCATTCTTAATGATACTGCTAAAGAGATCCTCAATAACCATTTGCAAAGTATGAGGTTCCAGGCTCATCGTCATTTGAAATTCATTGTGATGTAAACTAACTCCATATGGAATTGCCGGAAGAATAATGATATTTTTCTTTTCCTTTGATTTTGCTGCAATTCTTTTTGCTAGCTCCGTAGGAAATATAAAATCGGATCCAAACGGCAGGTGATCCCCATGGTTTTCACAGGCACCGAAAACAAGTATTGCGATTGATTTGCTACTTATATTTTTTCGAACTTGTTGTGCATTCATTTCTTCAAGTAATCTGTTGTACCTATTATTGCTGTTAAAATGGTCCTTGTGAGATACTTTCATAATGCTTGTAACTAGCTGCCACCTGCTTAAGTAATTTGGGACCATATACCGCGATTGGTAACCGATGTCAAGAAGAATTTGTCTTTAGGTATTTTTCACAGCATTAGCATCGATTAAGGAGACACAGTTTTCTTAAACTACGATGTGATACACTGACGACAATTTGTATGCTGCTATGATTAGAATAATCCAAATATGATAGCTCACTAATCTTTCCTGTGGAGGAAGAGAGCCATCTCTTGAAACATTTTTGAATCTTGTAATTATTGCACCAAGTTTCATTATGTCCACAACATGATCAAAAGGGTTGCCAGATGGATATTCATCAGATAGTAATGAATCTGGCCTAACCCATTCGATATTGTAATACATTTTAAGATAAACAAATAATGCATTCATATCATTGTATATTGCTTCTTTCTGTCTTTTGGTTAATTGTGTCTTATTCGATTTAGGAGCGCCACCAATGTATTGAAGATGGTCGTTAAGTACAGAGCATATTTGGTCTTTTATTTGGATGGTAGTCTTTTGGTTTATCAGAAGCCTCGACAAATTGTTCAGCAAGCTCCCCGGGAACAGCTAATGCTGATATTTTTGTAAATAATACTGAACGCTATTCCTTAGCTTTAACTTGGAATCATTGATTTCAGAGCACAAACTGTTTAATTCACTCAGTGTTCTTGCTCGATAACTAATGCTTGGATCAAGGGACAGTAGTTTATTTGGACGCGACAATTTCATTGTTTAGTTTGTACAGTACTGCAAGACTTTTTTACTCTATCTATGCCGTCATTCCCTACTATGTTAACTTTATACATCCAGGCACAGAAATACCTAGTTCCTGCTATCTGTATGTTAGCATGGTGTTAGGTCTATAGATAGATGGATAAATACCCAGAATTGAAAAAAGCCGAAGAACTATTCTAAAGTACTAAGGGGGGACTCTGATTTATTGGGAAATTAGATGTACCAATATTTTATCATACGAAAATTGGACCGCTTGTTCTAGAAAATCCTTATGTGTTCAACATTCCTTGACAAGAAACATAATCATAAATATATATTCGACCCTTGAAAAATAATAAATTGGCTGGTTCTATGGTCATTTTATCAAAACCATGCATTACAAGACCTGCGAATATACCTCAAGATAATTGGCCTTATCATTTCAGACAAATCAATGGCTATAATCCTTATACTAAAAGTAATAAGAAAAACAAGACAGATATCGGTCTGCCTGACACTGCAATTAGAAAGCAGAGTCCTATTAGACAAAAGAGCAGAATTCTAATAGTAGATGACGAACCCGATATCGCAAGACTCTTTAAGTTGGGTTTAGAACGTAGCGGCGAATTCGAAGTAAATGTCTACAATGATCCTCTTGTGGCCCTGTCCAATTACAGGCCAGGTGTTTATGATTTACTGCTATTAGATGTCAAAATGCCGAAAATAAATGGTTTAGAATTATATCAAAAAATAAGTGAAAGAGACAAAGAAGAGAATGGAAATGTTAAAGTTTGTTTTATAACCGCCTATGAACAGTATTATAGCGAATTTGAACGCTTATTTCCAAACTTAGAAACAGATTGCTTTATTAGAAAACCAATATCAATAGACAAATTAGTTGAAGCTGTAAAAGTGAAACTGGATTGATACTGATGCTATCTGATGGTTATCTGTATACTCGTACTTTTGTATGACTAGGTCGCTTAAGGGAATGGCGAATTAACAACAACAAAATCAATGTAGTAATAAATAGTCTGCCGTTCAATAAAATAAGATTAAACACAAAAAACGAAAAATAGCGTCCTCAGATCCGTCGTATATTGTACAACTAGACTTTAGGAGATCAGAGGATCTTTTGAAGATCTTACCGTTCACAGAGGAAACGACGGCAGTTGTACTAGCTCTGTTTCCTGCTGGTCGATAATGGTAAGGTAAACGTGAACATAGCACCCTTTCCGTCGGGGTTGTTCCCAGCCCACATTCTTCCTCCATGGGCTTCAACAATATTTTTGGATATATACAATCCAAGCCCTGTTCCTATGTCAGACTTTGTAGCAAATTTTGCAAACAGCCTTGGCAGAATTTCAGGATGGATGCCAGTTCCATTATCCTTTATATTAATAATAACCTCGTCATTATTACCCTTCACTTTAGCCATAACGGATATGGTTCCTTCTTCAGTGAATTTTATAGCATTCGAAAGAAGGTTTGCTATAACCTGGTATAGTCTTGTCTTATCTGCTTCGACATATACAGGAGGTTTTGGTTCTAAGTATACTATTTTTAATTTGTCAGGATTATGAACTTGGCTCCTTACATCAACTATGACGTTTTGTATTTTTTCATTTATATTCACTTTTTCCTTGTGTAGTTTTAAAGTTTGACTTTCTATTCTTGATACTTCTAAAATATCATTAGTCAACCGTTGGAGTCTTATGGCATTTCTCTTTAGCGAAGCTATTATTTCAGGATTTTTTTCCGGATACTGGTCCAATAATTCAGAGAAGCCCAAAATAGCCTGGGTCGGCGTCCTCATTTCATGGCTTGCAATATTGATAAATTCTCTTTGCAGCCTATCGTGCTCTTTTAGTTGGTCTACCAGTTTAGCCTGACTCCATAAGGCCTCAAAGATTGATACATATGAAGTGACAGTCGGTTCGCTATTCGAATAAGTAGTTAATCCTACTGCCTCTATAAAATTCAGTTTTGTATCATCTGTTTTCTCTATTGCTAGCGACGACTTCCTATCGGTAACTAATATAGTGACCGTAGTTACGACCATCTCCTTAAATTGAATATCACTATATTGTACCTGAAAGTTTCCCTCACGATGTTTGTCTTCTTGATGGGGCAGATCTTCTCTTAATGCAATAGAGATATCTCGAATTACTCTTTCAATATGGTCATTGGTGGGGGTGATGATTCTGACATTATTGTGGTCTAGGACTGATTTTCTTAATAATTCAAGAGTACCGATACGTTCCTCACGTAGAAATGCATTAGTTGTGGGAAGTATCAATAATATCTCGCGCTCGGCCAGTTTAATCATATTGAGGAACAGGTCAAGTACTTTACGGGGACTTTGAATGATCTCTGTTTTTCCTAAATCAATATCTTCACTTTCCTTAATTCTGTCTCCAGATGGTGTAAAGTTGAGCCCCATCTTCTTGCCTACTCTCTTAACTGTGGACCACTCATATTTATTTGGATTATAGAAGTTATCAACCTCAGATCTGTTGTCTTCTAGGCATGTGCTAAAACGAAGTACTCTCTCAGTGGTAGATATAATTAATTAATGACATTCACTCTGGCGTTTATATACGTACTGATTACACGAATATCCTCAGTTGATTCGGGTCATTGTCTATCGCACATAAATGAAATTCTTCATCCTTTTTTTGCCAAAAGTCTTATAATATTGAGTTAAGTATCTGTTTCCAGTTGCTAAAGGTAGTCCACGCAATCCGATGTAAAACACAAGCTAGAGGGGTGTCCCTTGTCTCGTAAGAAGATGTCGTCTAGTCCTCAGTTTGGCAAGTACGATACTTTAATAAAATACACCCTTGTGCCCTCAATACCTCTCTCCGTCATAGCCATTCTATGCATCAATCCCTATACCTGGACGCTATCTGAAATCCATCATTTTTATATTGAATTATTTGCCGTATTGCTGGCAGCCATATTATCTTTCTACTACTTGGCACGTGCTCGTACCTTAAATGACAACTTTAGTTTGTTCATTGGTTTAGGCTTTTTAGTTAACGCTCTAATTGATCTGCTGCATGTGGCAATATCTTATACGTATATGAACGAATATTTGTTCCTAAAATATTTTATTCCCCAGACCTGGTTTGCAGGGAGAATATTTCTAGGCGCTATGTTCGCTATAGCAATTGCGGGATATCCTCTGTTATCCAAGAGCTCTAGCACTATGAGTGAGAAAAAAA
>DASTUU010000220.1:0-1098 GCA_035759485.1 Nitrososphaeraceae archaeon | reverse complement strand
TAGTCAAAGGGTCAGTCGCAGGAGACTCAATAACTTTGGGGGAAACTTGAGTCTAGGACCCTCCTGCGGCTGCATTCTTATTTACTGGGTCTTGACTAATAAGAAGGCGAAATTCATATTTGGATGTTACTAGTTATCTACGCGATCTTTATAACAAAGGTTTATCGGTATTGAAAACCGCAGGAGACTCAATATGAAACTAACCGAACTACTTAAAGATTAGACTTTTGTCTCTCATTGGCAATATATGTTAGGAGAACAATATTTAGAGCTAAGTGGAAAGATAACAGATCAAAGAGTATTGGATATTGAGGGTCCTACGATAGAAACTTCTGTGGCAACAAAAGGAACCATAAGTACAGGAGATAATAACTTTCACTGGTAGACCAACAGTAGAAAAAGGAGTACTTCATGGTGTAGGACAGGGAGTAATAACCACGACTGCTGGTAGTGCAGGAGGAGAACCAGAAATGGTAACATACACAGGTGAGGGAGTAGGAAGAATTAGCTCTTCAGGAGGTGTGAAGTGGCGTGGCTCTATCTTCTCTAGAACATCTTCAGGTGGGAAACTGTCATTTCTCAATAATATGGTTGGAGTGTTTGAGGCCGAGATTGATGCTGATGGAAACTTTTCTGAGAAAATATGGGAATGGAAATAGGTATTGATTAGGAAACCGTAGGAGACTCGATTGAGCTGAGCTGTATCAGCAGCAGGCAAGGATAAATGTAGAGTACTGCAGTTGATGCCTTAGGCAGCCAAAACCTACTGTCTATTAATTCTTCATAAAACTGCTCTCATGAAGAATTTAAGTTAAGCCCAAATATATCAAACAAATAAAGTATACTTATTCGATATTATTTATTATTCAAAAAGGATATTATGGTAATAATGATCAGCTTTAGTCCCTAAAACTACTAATATTTATGATAAGAAGTTGCTATGGTCTTTCTCTTATCTACTATGGCACTAGCACTTGCGTATATCAATAACCCTTGCAAGATGTATCCTCCAATAATTAAAACAATAGTATTGATTGGTTTTACAAGGGTCATCATTCTATGAATATGGGCGCCAGTAATACTATTGCCAATAATTAT
>DASTUU010000219.1:0-3312 GCA_035759485.1 Nitrososphaeraceae archaeon | reverse complement strand
AACCCACGACCTCAGCCATTTTTTCTTAAACCACGACTATCTATTGTTCAAATCTCACCCACTCCAATCTTTTTCTTTTTGTGTGCTCTATAGCCTGTACAGTCGAGCGAAGTCTTGAGAAAGACGGAGCTGGAGATTATTGCAGCTAGTTCAGGGACATAGAAGCGACATTAGCAATACTGATCTCGACGTAGAAGTAATATAATAATAATAACAAGTGAATTGACTAAAAGAAAGTGAGGTTTATGTCTCTCCCTTCTTTGGTAAGACTACGGCATGTTAGTTCGAAGTGGTGGTGGTAGAGTAGTAGTGCCATTATTTAAGAAGTCTATTCCTTGTCTCAAAAGTGCAATGAGTTTTGTCTTTACGTTTTGAGGAATACCATCTAGATTCTGTATAGCAGCTATAGCTTTTTCAATTGCTTGTTGAGGAGGAGTAGAGATTGTGTTATCGATTGTTTGTTGAGGAGGAGTCTGAGCATTACTACTATTATTACCTCTATCAGCAGGAGGTGACGTCGTTGTACCGCCCCAATTTAATTCTGAATACCATGCATCGGTATCTGTCAAACCAGTCACATTACCACCATCTTCAGCATTCATGAGGAATATCGCATTGTGCTCCCTCTCGGTTTCGGTATCTCTTAAGCTGACAAATGCTATCTTTTCACCATCAGGTGACCAGGTAGGAAATGAATCAGATTCAGGGTCATCTGTCAATCTAGTCACTCCACTACCATCATCAGCAGCATTCATGACGTAAATCTCGCTTTCACCCCCAGGATTATCCCTTAGGCTGACAAAAGCAATCCTTTCGCCATCAGGTGACCAGGTAGGTTGGAAATCCGGCACATTATTGTTTGTCAATCTAGTCACTCCACTACCATCTTCAGCATTCATGACGTAAATCTCAGAACTATTCTCAAACTCGCCTCCCCTCTGAAATGCTATCTTTTCACCATCAGGTGACCAGGTAGGAAATGAATCAGATTCAGGGTCATCTGTCAATCTAGTCACTCCACTACCATCATCAGCATTCATTGCATAGATTCCACCGTCGCCAACAAATGCTATCTTTTCACCATCAGGTGACCAACTAGGTTGAACACCATCTATCAGTCTAGTAACATTACTATCACCATCAGCTACATTCATTACAAAAATACCCTCACGGTCGTCGATATCTTCTCTAAGGCTGCTAAATGCAATCTTTTGGCCATCAGGTGACCAGGTAGGATGTCTGGTCTGTACATATTCATCATTACTTATCAATAGAGTCTGCTCACCCCCATCTGCGCTCATGACGAATATCTCGTCAAATTCAGATTCACCATTAACGCCTTTGAGAAAAGCTATTTTTCCATTTGGTCTAGTAGTTGTTGAATTAGTAGTATTAGTGGCAGTAGCATTAGAAGTTGTGGTAGAAGTAACGTTCTCTAATGGTTCTACTATTTCAGTTTGGTTCAATGGAACCGACGGTCCTTCGAACATTGGACCTTCATTAGAAGATTCATCTTCTTCAGCTATTGTTGTTGATTCTGATTGATTTGATGATGATGATGGTTCCTCAGCTGTTCCAACCTGAGCCTCCTCTGCTAAACCTTCATCACCTTGTGTATTACTACTACCATCACCAGCTGCTACAGTTTGGGCTTCATTCCGCAGTGGTTCAGTGGGGGATGGTTCATCTATAGATGTACCATTTTCAGTTGGTACAGCTTCAGTGGTCGCCCATACTGCTGTTATCGTTCCCGTAAGCATGATAATTATCATCAGCAGAGCTGCTGTTATTGTTGCAGGAATTGTTGTTATTTGCGCTGTAATTTTTGTTTTCTTCCTAAAAGGAGCTGATCTTTTTTTCATGGATACGCCAACAGTATTTTACTTTTATATATTATGCAGTGTGACATGTATAAAATTCCTAACTGTATCCGTCAGAAGATAGATTTTCTAGGTGTTCTTTCTTCCTCCTCCTCTCCTATACCTTAATCATTTTCATCTGTCCAACCTGTGAAATGCAGTATTTAATTGCTCATAGATCTGGAGCATAATGGATATAGAAATATTGTATAGAGAGCCTCACACGATGTTCATCATCAATGAGAAGAAACTGAGACGCAAAAGGCAAGGTTGTCAAAAAACAACCCTTGTCAAACTTCATTCTGCCTGATCTATGCAAAGAGTTGTTAGATGTTTTGTCCGACAACTTCCTATAAAAGTGTGATTCAATACCATAAGTAACTGGGTCGATAATAATGGACGGTGCAATCAGACGGTTGTTATTCCACTATTACAAAACAATAGAGCAAACAAACACACAAAAATTTGGAAATCTATTTGTACGTAATTTGACTGCATTTCCAGGAAATATATCTGCTCCATCAAGAATTATCCCTGATTATAGAGAAACCACATCACAATATTTCTCTGCATCCATTCCTTTTGTAGCTAGTTCAGTTGTGCTTCGTACAAATGAAGAGCCATTTATTGCTGCTTATGAAGTATATGCAGATATAATTCAACCCAAAAAAATAAAGCATCTTGAGAATTCTACTACTTCTACCAATTCTACAGTTAGGTAAATGCAAAGTAGAGCAATAGTAGCAGGTGCTGATGCTCTAGATATCGCTCCAATCTACTGCATTAATCCTATCATGTATACGCTTATCCAGTCTTCTGCTGTATTATTATCTATGAGAGTTATGAAATCAACTGCAATGTAAGATACTTTCTTGTTAATCGGCGGTATGCCTTGGAACTCTCCTTTGTGGGTGCCAGTAATGTTAAAGCTGACTGGGACTTTATCTCCTTCTGCCACCAAGTCTAAAATCTAAGCAGTTGACTGAAGGCTCTGCAAACGCTACCATAGCCAAGTTCTAATGCACTGCATCAATTCAGGCAGAGCTAAATAGTAAGCAGCGAATTTATGGAATTGAAACTACATGAAAAGTTAATTTTTACAAATGATGACGACCTCTTAAATACAATATTGGTGGTAGATGAATGGCAAATGCGAATCCTTTTTCGTGTGATCCTTGAGGCAGAAGCGGGAAATAGAGCTGTCAAAGACCCTAACTTTATTAAGAATATACAAGGTTTCATGGAGAACAACAAAGTTGAAGCAGCATACTTTACTGCGGTAAATGGCAATAGAAATGTCATTTTCATTTTAGATATGCCATCTGCAGATATGATGCCAGTTATTGCAGAACCATTCTTTCAGATGGGTGCAAGCGTGGAATTCTTTCCAACAATGAACTTTGAAGACCTAAAGAAAGGTCTCGCGGCAATAAAGTAAAAAATTCTGTTTCTC
>DASTUU010000218.1:0-3242 GCA_035759485.1 Nitrososphaeraceae archaeon | reverse complement strand
AATGTAGTGCTCACCATCCAACAGGTTTTTCGATGTGGGTTCTCGGGTAAAACACAACATATTATCTAAAATCTGTAGAACGTGAGGCGTGTTACGAGTGAGAATTTTCCGATTACATATTGTATCATTATTTTGATAATCTGAGGCTTGTAATTTCCTTTAAGAGGGGTTCGGCGGCCTTGGGATCTACGCCTAGTCCTTCGACAAACTGCCGTAGGTCGACCTTTTGACTAAGTAAGATATTGAGGAGATAGGGAAGATAAGTCGCACTGAACATGCTCACCGATGTGTGAGTCCTGTGCGCTAGGTTAACTAGTATTTCTCTTAAACCAAGTCGCCTGGCAATTATTGGTGCAGATATTGGCCAGGGCAGACTGTACTGGTTGTACTTTACTTTCTGGCCTGCCAGTACAGTAAATAGACCATAAGACAATATATCATGGATGTACTTCAGCAGAGTCCAGTGTCTGTCTTTGGAAACTCTTCCTACTATTACATCGCATTTCGATAACACATTTAGTGCATCCGCCATTTTCTGAGATTCAATATCAGAAGTTATGATTGAAGAAAAAAAAGCATACAGAATATCTTTTCGCCTTTCCTCAGCTGATTGACCAAACCGGGGGTCAGAATACCCTCCATCAACCCTCATCAAAATCTGTTTAGCTCCTTCAAGAGTAGGTGAGCTAGAAAAATCAGAAATGACTTGAGAGACGTCTATGGCAGAGGATAAATCTCGTATAGCGTCGTATCCAGATATCTTTGCCTGTACGATATTCAGTAAGGATCGGATATCACCTTTGGCGCTTTTTATGAGATTAATCTTGTCTCTTAACTGCATATCGATTCCTTTAAGTTCTAAAATTCGGTTAAGATAGAGCAATAAAAGACTTGGATGCACTCTATCAAATTCTACAACTTTACACAACTTGGCTAGCGCCTTTAACTTGGTGTCCTTAGTGTTGGCCGCCATGACAATAGGGACTGTTGGCTCTTTGATTAGTGTCAATAAAGATTCCAGTCCACCGGCATCCTGCCGACCAGAAATTCCATCAATTTCATCCAAAAACAAAAGTGTTTTCTCGGCAACTAAAGACTTATTCTTTAGAATCGGAAGAATTGTTTCCGTAAGAACGGCCTTGTTGCGGTTGTCACTTGCATTCATTTCGACCAAGTCATAGTTGTACTGGTTGGCTAAGGCCTTGATAACAGTGGTCTTTCCAACCCCTGGAGGACCAATTAACAATAATGGTTTTGAGCCGTCAACCCATTTCAAAAGCCACTTGGCAACGATAATTCTGGATTCTTCATTACCTACCATACCCTGTATTTCGATAGGTCTGTAGACATCAGACCACATAATACGATACTGCCGTAGAAATGCTCTATAATTGTTGAGGACAATAATTGACCTGATAGAATACTCTACATTTTTAGAGGTAAGCTCAGGTTCTTGCGTAGCAGGGGGTAAAGATCTCTTCGGTTAAGATCGTTGTACCAGTATTGGTTGTAATGACTTACTGTCAGAAACAGAAATTCCAAAAATGGCTTGTACTCGAAATCATGAGGCAACATATCCAAGCTTAGCTTGGCTTCGTTGAGATAGGCTTCGCTTTTTTTCATTGTTAGTTCAAATGACTTCCTGACGTCATTTGTACAAACAAAGAAATACAACGGCCAAGACGGCGTTTTTATTGAACCATTTTTTATTGCATCCTGTATTTCGTTTCCACATCCGACAGATTCTCCAGCTTTTGCCATCCCGAAACTAAAAATCTCGCTCAAAGGTTTCATATTTAATGCCATATTTCTGCCCGCCGTCCCCATTATGGCCCGGTATTTTTTGTAACAACCATTCATATTTTCATCATTTATCGAATCAGGCTTCATCTTCAACTTCGCATCAATTGACTGGCCGATCCTTGCATCCTTAAATCCCTCCTCAAATGATCTCAACATGTTGTTCCCTCCATGGGAAATCTTCTCCCTCGCTATTTCTAAAATATATGGATTCATTAGTCTATAATCATCAAGATATTCTAGGTCCTCATCTCTATCGATGATCCTGTCCATGGGTTCGCTCAGATCTATTGCTATAAGATGACCATCAACTATTGCATTTTTCGTTTCAGCAGGCACATTTTGTTTATAATATAATGAAGCTGCATCGAACAAGGCATCTAGCACTGGAAATGTCATCTTGACAAAATTAGAGTTTAGTATTCTGTTGACTCTATCAGCCAAGAGCTCAGGTTTAGAAAGCCTCGTTCGAATATCAGAAATTTTATTATCTTCTAACGTGAGTTCGGCTGATCCTGTTTCTTCTACGAATTTTTTCATTGTTACGGCCGGGTTCGGATCCGAAATCACTTGGGTATGCAGCGAAAGAAGAAAACGCTTCGTGAAGTCTTGAAATCTGTCCTCTACATTGCTATTGTATTTGTAGAATTGTTTGTACCCCTTTTCCCGTAGTATTCCCTGCTTCAAGATTTCTTTTCCAGATTTTGTACCCATTAATGCGGATTTCTTAAATAGAAAATCGTCTTTACTACTCATCGATATCGTTTGAGTAATATTATCTCGTTATTTAACTTTGATTTCAGAATCGATCTCGGGTACCCATTTGTTAAATTTGGTACATTTTTAGTCTTGAGCTAATCGTTCTTCAGATATAGATATATAAAAATCCGGAAATAACTAACGCATTTGTTAGCGATCTTCCTTGCAAATTGGGATTGGATCTAGTATGCTATGCTATATGTTAGTCCTACCGTGAAGACATGGCTATACGTTCCTGCTCGTTCTTTTTCTTTATAGCATAACTTGACATATCATTTGCAGCGGTTAATATAATCTCTTTTGCCAATACCTCTTCTATTGATTGCAGGCTAGAATATGTCGACTCTCTGACGCCTTCGGCTATGAACCGGAGTGCCAAATCCACTCTCCTTAAAGGGGCGACATCAACGGAGACATGGTAAACTACCCCTCCATATACTATCCTAGTTGTATCTTCATTAGGTGAGGCATTTTCCACTGCTTTTACTAGCAACTCGGCAGGATTCTTGCCGGTCTCCATATTTATGATGACAAGAGCTGTGTCTATTGTTTTGAATATTCTTGCCTTTTTGCCTCCCATTCTTCCAGTATTTTTTGCATACCTTTTGCCGAAATGCATCAGCTTGTTTGCCAACCGTTCTACAATATGAACTTCAGCCTTTTTCATTCGTTGATGCTCATGT
>DASTUU010000217.1:0-2514 GCA_035759485.1 Nitrososphaeraceae archaeon | reverse complement strand
ATAGAGGTTCTAGTTCGAAATTCTGGACTTTGTTCAACAGCCAAGTGAGCTATGATACCACGCTGTCTTTTTGCTTCTCCGGTAAACTTGTCTTTCCTTGTTTTAAAGGTGTCAAAAATTGCAATATTATGTTTGTCGTCTGTCAACCGTTATCACATATTTTATATTAGTTGTTACCACAGGTTATATTCAATAATATTTTAATATGTTGGTTGATCACAGATAGGTATATGCCAGGATGTTATGGTAGCGATAAACCAGCCTTGCACGCCAGAAGTTAATTGGCATTCTCATATTTGAAGGTAAAATGATCATAATATCTAAGGGATGAATCTTTAGGAGGATCAAAAGAATAGACAACCGTACTTTGACTATTCACTTTGTGATGTTTTTTTATTAATGTTTATTATGTATCCAAATGGTTTCACAAACGACTGATATTATCAGCAAATCAAAACTGATTATTTACCAGCATTAGTAACGCTTCCCTTCCGAACTTAGAAATATAATAGTTAAAAGATAGCCTATAGATATGTCCTCGATAAGCACCAAATCGTTAACTCACTCCCTATGCAATCAAACCGATCCATTTCATGGTGTGTGGAGATGTTTATTAGGATCCAAATGCATTATGCATAAGATGGGAGACAGGCTGAAGGATATACGCCATACAACGTCTGATGCTGTAGAAATTTTAAGAAAGTTAGGCTCACCTGAAGTATACGGATCCCTTGAAAAAATCTCTCAAACTACCCAAGAGGTAAGGGGAATTATGGTGTCTATAACGCAGCCAGAAATGGTAAAAAATATCGAGAATATGCGTCTTGCCGTTGAGGCTATTGAGAATACCTCAAGGAGAGTAGAGACATTAGTTATAGAGATTAAAAAGACTGGATTCTTTGAAAAAGCTTCAGAAACTCTCGTCGCCGCCCGCAATTCATTAACATCTGAGGACAACAAGAAAAATATGAGCGCAGTGATGGCTGAAATAAGAGAAATGCTTTTATCGATTACATCACTTATTGACGAATTGAAACTCACGATAAATGCCTCGAAAAAGTCGGGTTTAATTCATGATGTGGGGGAGGCTGCAAAAGAGGCATCTGACTTTTATCACATTGTGAAAGAGTGAGGGTCGAGTTCCTGAGCCAGTGTCCTTTTATAGCATAAGTTACAATATATTTTATGTCTAATACAGAAAATAATACATCTACTGTAAATACCTCTAGGCCAACATCCATAAAAGATATGACTCCGGAGCAAACTGCGGAAGCCATTAAGAATATAGCACGAAATATTCGTGAGTCTTCATATAAAATGAGAGAGGCAGTAAGAGCTGTTCGTCAAAGTGGTGCAATTGATGAACTTACTGAGGCCGTCAGAGAAGCGACTATTGCGGCACGTGATACTGCTAAAGAAATTAACGACGTCGCGAAGGATATGAAAGAACGGGGTGTGATACAAGAAACTATTGCTGCTGCTGAGGAGGTAAATATTGCTGCCCGTGACACAGCGCAGACTGTCAGAGAAACGGTATCTAAAAAACCGAGTGTAGAACCTGGGTCATCAAATGTTACCGAGAGAGCTGCAGCTAGGTCCAGAACAAAGGAAGGTTCCACTCTCTAAAAATTTTTTTAGATAATATCTATCTCTGACCGATCTTCAGAAACGCTCCTTCAAAGGGTCGCTCTTTTAGGCTATCTTGGTTAAGTCAATTCCAAACTTATCTATCTACATAGGGAATTTCGATAATCCTTAAATCCTCTGCGGCTTCCACATTCTTGTGAAATGCACTTGCCTCGCTGACAAGTTGACTTGTATCTCTATACCTTGCGCTAAAGTGAGTTAATAGCAATTTTTTAACCCTAGCTTGTTGTGCTAGCACCGCAGCTTCTGATGCTGTAGAGTGAAGCCTCTCCTTGGCTTTTTGGGATTCATTATGGGAGTATGTTGAATCAAATACCAGCAAGTCACAATTTAGAAAAAAGTTCCTGAGTTTATCAGTCGGCCGAGTGTCCCCTGAGATGCCTACTTTCCGGCCTGGTCTCTTTGGACCAACGATTTGTGTAGATGTAATTCGTCTACCTCTATAAGTTATATCCTCTCCAGATTGAAGTTTCTTATATAAACGTCCCTCTGGAATGCCGAGTCTCCTTATTTTTTCCAAATTGAATATTCCGGGTCTTTTGTGTTCGTTTATACAGAATGCATATGTAGGAACTATATGCTGCGCTCTACAGCAGCTGACAAAATAATCTCTTTCTTGTACGACTATCCCTTCGTGTCTAATAGAACTGATACGTGCCTCGAAAACCAAACCAAAAGACAATATCTTCACATTTACTTTTACAAACTCGGCAAAGTCTGGAGGGGCATAAATATCGACTGGTGCTTCTCTCCCTAATAGGGACAACGTTTGCAAAAGTCCCAGTACTCCCAGACAATGATCTGCATGCATATGTGTTATGAAGATTTTTATCTTCTTATTAACACCCAATCGCGATCTAATGAAAT
>DASTUU010000216.1:0-2071 GCA_035759485.1 Nitrososphaeraceae archaeon | reverse complement strand
TACTATGGCACTAGCACTTGCGTATATCAATAACCCTTGCAAGATGTATCCTCCAATAATTAAAACAATAGTATTGATTGGTTTTACAAGGGTCATCATTCTATGAATATGGGCGCCAGTAATACTATTGCCAATAATTATTAGGCCTGCAAGTATAATGCACACATAAAGTGCTTTTGTATATTCTTTAACAACAAAAACAATTAATGCAATAAATCCCAGTTCAAACAATACTGCTATAGGCATAAATCTAGGATCACCATATGGAATTCCTATTATACCTATTGCTATAATTGATGTCAGAATGATGATCACTAAACTTTCTGGTTTTAATTTTTCTCTATTCAAAAGAGATCAACTTAGGGATGGAATCAATTTTTAATTAGCCCTTTAACGATTTTTTGGATTAATAAAGATTACAAATATTACTCCACCTTTACTTTATCTTTCTTTTTGTATCCCCCTAGCCATGGTATAGAAAACAAATCTATCCAATACTCAGTTATCGTAGCCATATTCTTGGCCGATTCGACGTATAAATCACTCCAAGCATTAATAAGGTTAGGCCACATAGATGCGGCTCGCGGATAATCTTTGTTTATTTCTTCCTGCTTTTCATCCTCTTTCTGCTTGTGTTCCCCGTCTTGCTGAGTCAGAATCTTATTATCTTGTGAGCCATTGTCTAAGGGTTCTTTTGACCCTCTGAGCATAGCAGCTCTATCCTCTAAACTCGGGGGATTCACACCATTAGATACTATTTCTGCTGTAGATGATAATGCTTCTGGTTGCGGCGGTTGAGAATTGTCTATAAGTTTACCAGTATCTAAGTTCTCTGGATTAAGAGGCTCTTTTTTATCAACGCTCATTAACACTTCTTTCAGGTGTTCTCCTTCTTTCATGTTAGCTGCCTCCTTTAGTTCTGTTGCTGCATTGTACTTTGAGGAGTCAAAGACTTCTGGTGTAGTAGTGGTACTATCAGCCACCTTTTCTTGTTGCTCTACCTTTTGTGGGTTGTTTGTAATATCTGGTCTATGATCTAGATTTTTTGCATCACCCGCTGTGTTCTTGTTTTTCTGCTTTTCTGCTTTGTTATAACCCATGCTTCTAATAGCCATGCCTTGGTACTCTTTTTCACCTGCACTACGTTTATTTGTTGCTCTTGATCCTGTTTTTCTTCGTTTCTTCATACAGTTGCTATGAAGCAAAGCTGCGCAGTCATATAAAGACTAGGTATAAGAATCTCAAAGGCTAGTCGTCGCAGGTAAAGTAGAGTTATATCGAAAGAGTTTAAGTTAGACTTCTCAAATGAATTTCACATATAGTACGATTGGATAAAAGTAATGATGAAATACAGATACTATATTGGCATATCTCCTACTCTAATATTAATTATCAACCACAGTATTTGTTCTACCATCTATTACAGAGGTATTATTATCATCACTATTTGCCATATATTATAAATTATCACCAATAAGAAAGGCAATACCTACGCTGGATGTTATCTGCTGCTCTCCTGCAATAATTGGAGTAGGAGGACCAGCTTCTGGAGCAGCAGCGCCTACTGCCTCTCTTTCGAAGAGGGGTTGCGATGGTAATGGTGAGATCCCGTCAACCCTTTCAACATTGACTGATTTTACCCCTATTACCTTTAACCCCAAGGCAGAAGCAGCAATATCGGCTTTACTTTTTGCATTTGTGACTGCTTGTTTCAAGAGGTCATTTTTGATAAGTTCAGATTTCTCGTCAGAAAGACTGAAATAGACACTACTTCATCATTAACTCCTGCTTGTACTGCAGTATCAATCCATTGTGATACATTCAAGAGGTTATAGCTATCTACTGTAATAGAGTTAGTCACAGTATAACTGATAATATCTTTACTCTCTACAGGTGGAAAGTCTTCTTTGTCTTGCGTAATATTGTAATCTGGAGAGATATTGAAAAATGAAGTCCTGGTCTCATTTTCTCTGACACCTGTTGCTTTTAATGCATTAAGCACATTATTAATAGCCTCAGAATTTGCAATTAGTGCTTCATTTGCTGTTTCATTAGTTGTTTCAACAGATAA
>DASTUU010000215.1:0-2223 GCA_035759485.1 Nitrososphaeraceae archaeon | reverse complement strand
AAGATACAGCCCCACATACTGTTACAAATGGTAAAGATGCTACTGATCCTAATATGGGAAAGCTATTTGATACAAGCATAATTAATGCAGGAGATTCTGCTGAAATTGTAACTACTGACATGAAACCAGGTGAATACCCCTACCACTGTTCAGTACATCCTTATATGACAGGGACTTTGACTGTACAATGACAGCAATGTAGGAATGCATAGTAAATAATAATGTGTAGTATACAAAGATAGTACAGTTATGGCTCTTCTCAAGATCTAAGTTGACTCTTGTAGCATCAATCACAGATGATACTAATAGTACCCAGCGATGAAGCTTTAGTAGTCCTATTATCCTCATTATGCTC
Source organism: Nitrososphaeraceae archaeon (assembly GCA_035759485.1). GTDB lineage: Archaea > Thermoproteota > Nitrososphaeria > Nitrososphaerales > Nitrososphaeraceae > TH5893. The sequence continues at coordinate 1,868 of DASTUU010000215.1, read as the reverse complement.
TGACTGTCTGCGTTCAGTACATACTTTCGAAGACATATTGGGCTATACACATGTATATAACAGTTATATATAATCATGTATATACATAAGTATGAAAAGGGCTAATCCAAAAAATAAGACTGGCGCTTCTAGCTGTGCTCCTCTGCTTCATCTTCATCAATGCAAACAGTGTGGTTTAGTTTATCATACTAAAGCTGAACCTGTATTTTCATGGGATAGAAAGTTTATGGTGGACAAGTGTGATGCTTGTAGAGATTTTGGATATGGCACTAGGGCCTTTGGAGGTAATATTTTATGACAATAATCCATCCTATAGAACAGAACACAAACCAAATTCATCTTATGGACTATGTTTCTCTTTATGTAAACTTTTTCTTCATATTCCTATAACTATTCCTTTAATTCAAATGGAGAGACTGCATGATGAGGTGAAAATGAAATATTGCATGAATGACAGTATAATTCACGATAATGATAGCGTTTGTCTTTAATAGTCGATGTTAAAACGACATATTGGGATGTATGGCAAGCTGGACAACCAAATAATTTCTTGTCTGGCTTTCTTTTGTTCTTGTCATTGTCATTACTATAACCTTTCTGCATTATCATTGATTAATTAACAAAATTATTTTCTTAAGAGGAAAGACAAATTATCAACTATATTTGTTAAAATAGTATTCTTACCTAGAATAGTTAAGTTAGATCAAACTAAGCAAAGTTTGTTAAAAAGGTCTAGAAAGCAAAGCAAACGATACATATGGAATATGTGCGAACCATTCAACCTGTTGTTTTGTATAATTTGTAAACCTAGTTATTTATAAATGTGCGATTCCAATCATATACGTTATGATTAACGTTATCAAGCCTCGAATTCAAACTTTAAAACTAGGGTATAGTGGCAGTTCTGATAAAATGCATCAAGGCGCTCCAACAAACGTTTTAGGTATTGCCGGTAGTATGCGAAAAGGATCCTTCAGTACGCACACTCTAAAATTGGTGCTAGAGGAGACAAAAAGATATGGATCTGATTCACGGGTTCTCGAGTTACGCGAAGTAAAGTTGCCCATATACGATCCGAGCAGATCCGTGCCGGAAGAATTGTATCGAGATGTTAATGGTATTCACGAAAATATTCTTGATACAGTAACAGAGGCAATCAACTGGGCTGATGCTTTTATCTTGGCTTCGCCAGATTATCATGGATCTATGTCTGGAGCAATGAAAAACTTTCTCGATTATTTTTGGGAAGAATTTGCAGGGAAAACCTTTGGGTATATTATAGCATCTCATGAAAAAGGATTAACTGTTGCAGATCAGATGCGTACATCCATTCGTCAATGTTATGGATGGAGTATGCCCTATAATATATCCATTAATGGGGCCAGTGACTTTAATTCAGCGGGAAAACCAGTTAATAACACATTAGCAAATAGAATAAAGATGCTTGCTCATGACTTGGTGACATATGGAACTCTAATTAGAAGGCAGTTTTTGCAAGATGTTATGAATAAGGAAGTGTCAGATAGCTACGCATCTCGTTATCGGGAATATTATAACTAGTTTTTTCCAATTTTTAATAAAGTGTCGTCTATGATATCCGGTTAAAATTAGGGCATTAACTTTCTTTAATCCCATCATTACCTTTTCTCCGTCTCTGACTTCACCATTCATCCTTTCCGTCTTGTTGCTATTATGATTCTATATGGTCATATTGGGAAATTTCATATTCGTGGGTTCAAATCCCACTGGCCCCACTGAGTAAGTGGGTTCATATACTTTGGTCAAGCATACTCAGGTGCCCAGAGGTTGTCAAGGAGGTAACAGATGCCAGCTAAGCTAACAACTACTATTAACAAGATTCAAACAGT
>DASTUU010000214.1:0-2012 GCA_035759485.1 Nitrososphaeraceae archaeon | reverse complement strand
CGAAATCATTCCTAAGTTTCTGTCATTACCCTTAGATATTTCACATACAAAACGCATACTAATGAACTTGTGTTTGCGTTTATGTACAACAACGATGACAAATCATCCTATAACAATAGTAGCTGTAATTGCAGCTATAACGATGTTGATTCAAAGCAGTCTTAACGTTGGATATGCCCAGGAAATGGCAGTGAAGGAAAAAGAGGATGTGTTTAAGGTAATTGTAACCCTTTTTGGGGTAGAGCCTACAACTGGGAACATTGTTACGTTCGTTACTATAGATAATATGTCAAAGGTAAAGGCCTTTGATGCAGCAAAATATTATATTCCAATGGATACAACAGAGTCATCCAATCATGCTATCAATGCTACACGTGGCAGCAGCAATGGTATTGAAGGTAGTGGTATAGTAGAACTTAACCTAGCTTTTCCCAATGCTACTTCAATAAAAAGTGGAGATGAATTCAGAGTATGCAGTATGGTGTTAAAAGACTTGCGAATGACTTGTGAAACTGGTACGAACACACCTGCTTTAAGAGCTGAGAATGTGGATATGTACTTGGATAGTGCCCAGTTCCTGAAGGTAGAAGACATGGAAGGAAAGACGGTAACAGAAGATAATCTTGCCGCCGTCGAAGAAGCCGCCGACGCAGAAGAAGAGGATGTAGCATCAGACAAGGCAGATGACGAGGAAGAAGAATAATAAAATACTTTAGCAGTTTCCCATTTTATTTTCTTGTTGTGTTATGAATCATTTAGTATTATGAGTCATTTATCAACAATATTCCGGCGCGCAGCAACACCTATCAGATCTTGATAAAAAATGATTTTTTGCTTCACATAACCATCAGCATATTCACCGTTTTGTGAAGTTGGATAAATTACACTATAAAAAAATAGGTTACTCTATAAAAAAATAGGTACTTTTCTGGGAGATATTTAATAAGTAGTACATAAAAGAGTATTTGCTAAATATTCTATATCGATTATTGAGCAGATTGAACTTATACTGTTATGTATTGTTTTTTTCTTTCTTTACATTTTTAGTAGCAGGCGCGGCTACATCACAGCCTTTTTATAATTCATTAGCAGCCGGCAAAGGGCAGTGGGCTCATAAAGTAGATGGTGATAATATAAATGAAGACTTCGAAGAACAAAATTCTATTCAAATATGTTGTACTTGGGGCTACAATCTTATAGATGGAATATTAACATATTATATAGACAAAGAAGGCTCAAACGAGCAGCAGCGGGATGAAGCCCGGAATGCTGTACAAGAATGGGATAGAAATATTGAAGCTCTCGAACTTGAAGAAACTTCCAGCAAGAAAAATGGAGATATACTAATTCAATTCCAAGAGAAATATGGGGGGTATGATGAGCAAGAAGAACTAGTAGCAGGCGAGAGTATTAATACATTTGATACCAGCGGTTTTATACATAAGGTACGAATTATCATATACAAAGCTGTTTCAGATTTCAAATTTGATGAAGGCATAGTTGAACGGATAGTCAAACATGAAATGGGTCATGCTCTTGGTTTAGGACATGCAAACTTTGATGGCAATCTTATGGCGGAAAAGATTAATGACGGAACCTGGAGAGTTACTGAATGTGAGATTGGGGCCGTATTACAGGCAAATTATTGGAAGCTTATAGCCGATGGTACAGATCCAGATAGGCCTGAAAGTAATAGAATCGTATGCAATGAATGAAAGTAACTTTTCAACTTTGTATTCTGTATTGGCATCACTAGTGCGAGAATGCTTAGTTTGTTTTTATTCAATATCTATAAGCATATTTAAGATTATAACTTCTCAATAATGTGGTACTTTGTAGGTATCTGCTATATTCGAATATTTTCAACCATTGTTTAGATCATTTGGTTTTAACAATTAGCATATACAAGAGAGCCTTTTGAACATGTAGCCTATTTTCTGCCTCCTCCCATACAACTGATTGATTTCCGTCTATTACATCAGATGTGACCTCTTGACCGCGGGTTGCAGGTA
>DASTUU010000213.1:0-1346 GCA_035759485.1 Nitrososphaeraceae archaeon | reverse complement strand
GGCTCAGGTGTCATGTTTGATGCTTTGGCTCATGGTTTACCGTTTATAGCTAGTGACCTTGGTTTTTTCAAAGAATTTGCAAATAAAGGATTGGGAATAGTAGTAAATAGAAAATCAGAAGAGTTCTCTAATGCTATCAAGGCGTTGGAGAAGAACTATTTGCACTACGTGGAAAGAGTAAATCGTTTCAGCAGCACTCACCTCAGTTGGGATTCAGTTGCGAAGCAGCATATTAAATTATACTTGGACGTTATAAGTAACGCTGACTATGGCCAGAATTATAGTAACAATTACATGCCACCACAGAAACAAAATGATATTGAGAATAGTTTGTTAGCTCCTAAGAAACAAATATAGTCTTCTTCTCTCCTTGTACTACGTCAAAAATAAGTTTATCAATCTATCACAATATAGATTGTAACTTTTGAATAAGAAGAAGAAAAAGAAGGTGGGGATTGTACCGAAGCATCCTGGGCTGCATGGCTAAATCTAAATACGACATTCTCATTATATATATGGGCTAAAATCATTGGTCTGTCAACAAGAACCCATGATGACTGCATATCCGCAGGGTAGCCCTAATTCCAGGCTTTGCTTCATTCTTCATGGTTGAGTCTCCTGCGGTTTTCATTTGTACCAAATTGTACTGTATGCAAGATTACTCATAGAGCCAAGTCAAGTCGGGTCAACATTCAGCTAGCACTGGATGTTACGATGATCAAACTGTAACACTATTTTGCGAGTTCCTTGTTCTATAGGATGCTAGGATGTGATAAGTCTTTGAGGAGACAAAAAACATACCGAGGGATTAGAGTCGTGGCCCTCAAAACAAATCAAGCTATTGTTTTTACTTCTGTTATCCATTCGCAGTTAAAGCCATGTTTATTATGATGTTTTTGTCCCGCTTCTTTACTAGGACCATCAGTAAGGCAATAGAATTTGTCTTCCTCTTGGTTATACATTAGGTTAACCACTTAACTTTGAGAGATACTGGCCCTTACTGAGTCCTAGGGAAGATCGGGAGATCCTAAAGGTTGGGGCAGGAGCCCCTCCTATTAAGACAGAACATGAATCAGCCAAAAATTATAAAACATTTCTTATTATAGTCCTATTGAATTACTGTGGATTATGATTATGTAATAGAACTTGCTCAAATTAGAAAGCATGATGTAAGAAAAGCGGGTGGGAAAGGAGCGAATCTTGGAGAAATGATTCAGGCAGGGATCCCTGTTCCTCCAGGCTTTGTTGTAAGTACAGCATCATTTGATAGACTGATACATGCAAATAACTTAGACAGCAAGATACAGCAGATTATAGACAACACTAGTGTGGATGACACAGCGGGG